>CAYZMP010000083.1:0-2366 GCA_964479585.1 uncultured Erysipelothrix sp. | reverse complement strand
TATGATGTGACTCGGTGTGATCTTCATGGTGCCTCCCATAAAAAAATGATACCTAGAAAGACTTTAACACAATCATTTTCAGTTGTCAAATTCGTCCACCTTATTTGCATGTTCAGCAAGGAATAGAATAGGAACACTTAATTGAGGATTGAATCGTTATTCACTTTATCAGAAATTAGCAAATTGGATTGAAAAACCAATTCTAACATGGTTAGAACTGGCTGAACTGTGCTTTCTTGATTGTTAAAGATAGAATGAACCTAGAGATGATTGACTTGACAATTATTTTTTAATCACATCAACAATTTGATTGAGTTTGTTTTTGACATCTTTAATTCCTTTATTGATGTCTTTGTTCAGTTGAAAAGCAGGGTTCTCTCTAAATGTCAAAATTGCACCAAAGCATGGTGTGCTAATTGCATTAACAAACTCCCAACCTTCTTCTTCATTTAAGTTAATCATTTCCTCAATCTTTAAAGCTCTCTTCTTAATGCTCCACGTTCCTTTGATTGTTTCTGTTTTAAACATGATTAAAACCTCCTCGTTATTCTAATTATACTTATACTTGTTAAGAATTCATACACATCACTAAAAAAATGGAACAAAACGATGTTTTTTAGATAATCTGATTGAAATCTACTCTAAGTTTTTAACTTCACAAATACATGTTGGGGTATAATGTAGATAACAGCATACGTAAATTTTTTTGGGGGGTAAGTATGAATAACAATCACACAATAGACACAAAAACGCATAACGTTGGGTTGAACCATAAGAAGATTCTAATCATCGTTTTTTTTGTTATGATAGCATGGTTTTTATTCGCGATATTCTTTGTTGATAATCGCTGGTGGTATTCTATTGGTCTTGTGGTAGCAATGGGTTATCTTGTGTTGTTGAAACATCAAGCGGATTGGAAAACGAACAACATTCTTAAGCATCAAATACAACACTTTTTAAAACTATCTTCATTTCTAATCTCAATCTTTGTTGTATCTTGTGCCCTTTGGATAACGCCTTTATGGTGGTTAGGACTCCTTATTGTTGTTTCTCTATTTGGAGCATCTCAAATCATTAAGGTCTCCCGTGGTGAAATAGGGGTTACCCCTATCCCAACTAGAAAAGCAACATCGATTTCGATCATTTTATTCATGTTGCTACTGCTGCTGTTCTTCGTTCCTTCTTTGGTGGCTAACTCATCAAAAAATCCGAAATCATCGTTTTCAAAAAACTATCATGCCGTTCAGTCATACAGCATCTATGGAGACGGAAAACGAAACCAAGAGCATGTGTATGCGAAATCGTGGTACACCAACCCGAACCATTTTGTTAATGATTACGTCAATGTAATTTTTGCTAATGAAGTGGCTAACAGTGCTCGAGGTAACCTGCCCTTTGGTATAGTAAGAAAGATTAAAGTAAACGAAGTTTATGATCAAGGAATTTTAGTCGGATATAAAGATGGAAATCACTTTATGCCCCTTGATGAGTATAAAGGAGATGTTGCGCGAATCATGCTTTATATGCATGTGACTTACAAGGATGATGGAATCGAAAAAAGCAAGATTGATGTGGGATTGATGAAGAGTTGGAGCAGACAAGATCCTGTTGATGCAAGAGAAAGAGAACGAAATAACACCATATACGACATCCACATGTATCGAAACCGATTTGTGTCTCTTCCCTGGTTAGTTGGATTTATTGTTTAGTCTCATCAATTTTTACAGGAGGATATGTCTAACTGTGGGTAATGCTGTTCCAATAAACTCTAAAATTTTAGATACTATGATTTCAGTTTTTTGCTCATTAATAGGGCCGATTAGATTTCTATAATCATCAATAATCTTGGTGCGAACATCATTTCCGACTGTCAACGTGAAGTAACACCTAGATTCATGGTTTGAACGTCGTTGTTTAAATTGTTGATTTGCTCCGCTTGAGCAAATATCACAGGAACCTGGAGTGCCCCCCCCCATAAAATGTTCCAAAATAGAATAGAGACTTAAGAGTATTACAAAGACAAAAAAACCATTCTCTTGTGTGAGAATGACTACTCGGTTAAGTATGGCGACTCGTATATGTTCACGAATTTTGCTGAGTAGACCAAAATAATCTAGTATCGGGGTCTTTTTTATTAGAAAATTATGATAACTTTTAAGCTTTATAATTAGGTAGTTTTTTTTGTTCATATTGATAGTGAATCCATTTTTTTCATTTTTGGGTATCATAAAATTGCATCATTCGAACAATGATGTTAGTTTTAACTTCCTTCAGTGTTTTAATAACGTCACGATTACCAATCAAATCACTATACTTCTCACATTTAGTCAAAATATTGGCAATTATCATATATACTAACTGAAGAT
>CAYZMP010000082.1:0-2497 GCA_964479585.1 uncultured Erysipelothrix sp. | reverse complement strand
TGCGTAAAAAGAACAAACTTGATGTAGATCAAGTTAATATCTTTTAATCCCTTATATAATGTAATCAACCCAAAGAAAAAAAGAAAGAAGGAAAAAAACATGTCAAAAAAATTAGATTTTAATCAAGTTAAGGAAACACATTTAAAAACATTAGCACAGTATGTACCAGTTGTAGCACGAGTTCATGGCGGCAATCATCCAGAATTTCACCAAGTTCGTGAAGTATATGATAAGCTTGCAAAAAAATTAAAAGATACAGGAAGGGGAAAACCTGACTTAGTAGATGAATTTGTAAAGTTACGCAAAATTACAGACAATTATACAGTTCCAGAGGATGTTTGTGAAAGCTATGAAGCAGTATATAACCTGTTGGCAGAATTAGATAAAGCATATGAATCATAAAAGAAACAAGTGATACAATTAATAAAAATCATAATAGGAAGGAGTATGAATATGCAAAAATTAATTTTAGGAAGAAAGAATCATATTACAATAGTAAGTGCAATTTTAATAATAATTGCATATGTTAGTAAATTAGGATTTCAAAACGAACCTATAGCCATATGGTCACTAATAATTGCCTCTGTTTTAGGAGTTATACCGATTGCCATCCAAGCGTATCAAGCACTCAGAGTTAAAGTAGTCAGTATTGATGTGTTAGTGACCATTGCAGTCATTGGCGCGTTTCTAATTAGAAATTATGAGGAGTCAGCAATTGTTACCTTTTTATTTCTATTTGGAGCTTATCTAGAACAAAGAACACTGAATAAAACACGTTCTGCAATAAAAGAATTAACTGAAATGGCGCCTGAAGTTGCTCTAAAGCAACTGAAAAATGGTGAGTTTGAAGAAGTAGAAATAGATGAAGTTGATGTAGGAGATATTTTGCTTGTTAAAACGGGTGCAAAAATCCCAGTTGACGGTACAGTGTTAACAGGAGAAGGGCATATTAATGAAGCAAGTATTACAGGAGAAGCGGTTCCTGTAAGTAAAAAGAAAGATTCGGGGGTATATGCCGGAACAATTTTAGAAAATGGAACTATTCAAATCACTGCTGATCGTGTAGGTGAGGATACTACTTTTGGTAAAATCATTGAGTTGGTTGAAGAAGCACAGGATTCAAAATCAGAAGCAGAACGTTTCATTGATAGATTTTCTAAATACTACACACCAGCTGTTTTAGTTCTCTCTTTTATTGTATGGATATTTTCAAGGGATATTGAACTTGCAATTACAATATTAGTTTTAGGATGTCCAGGAGCATTGGTAATCGGTGTACCGGTTTCAAACGTCGCGGGGATTGGCAATGGAGCACGTCATGGAGTCCTTCTAAAAGGTAGCGAGGTTATTAGTGACTTTAGCAGACTAGATACCATGGTATTTGACAAAACAGGTACATTAACAATAGGAAATCCCAAAGTAGCTGATAAAGAAATTTATGCAGATAATGTATATGAAGTATTAGGGTATCTAGCAAGTGTTGAAAAGGAATCAGATCATCCATTAGCAAAAGCAGTTGTAGAATATATTGGAGATATAAAATTATATACAATTGAAAAAACAGATGTTGTAAAAGGTGGAGGAATTGTAGCTCATGTAGAAGGTCATAAAGTTGCAGTCGGTAATGTGGCACTAATGGAGCAAGAAAATATTCTTTTAAGTGAAAAAGCTCGTGCAGATATTGCCAGATTTGAGAAAAATGGAAATTCACTTGTTTTAACATCAGTTGATGGTGAATTAAAAGCATTGATGGGTATTCGTGATCAAATTCGCCCGGGTGTAAAAGATGATCTTAAAAAGTTGAAAAAACTTGGTGTTAAAAATCTAGTAGTTCTTTCTGGTGATAACCAAGGAACAGTTGATTTAGTAGCACGTGAACTAGGACTTACAGAAGCTCATGGACATATGTTGCCAGAAGATAAAGCAACATATATTAAAGAGTTACAAGAAAAAGGTCAAATTGTGGCATTTGTTGGAGATGGAGTAAATGATAGTCCTTCACTAGCTCTAGCACAAATTGGAATTGCTATGGGAAATGGAACAGATGTGGCAATCGAAACTTCAGATGTTGTTTTAATGAATTCAGATTTCAGCCGCTTGCCACATGCATTAGGTTTAACAAAAGCAACCGCTAATAACATGCTTCAAAATATTATTATTGCAGTAGGGGTTGTATTAGTCCTTCTTGCCAGCGTATTCTTTAGTGAATGGATGAACATGTCAATCGGAATGTTAGTACACGAAGCAAGCATATTAGTGGTCATTTTAAATGGCATGAGGTTGCTACGCTACAAACTATGAAAATAAACAACAAATTAAGCTGTTGATGCAAATCAATTTAATGATGATAATAATCGAGTATAATAAAATCGATATAAACTAAAGGAGAGAAGAAAATGCAAAAAGCAACGATTCAATTAGAAACATTAACATGTCCGTCTTGTATGCAAAAAATAGAGAATGGTGTGAAATCTTTGGACGGGGTAAGTAAAGAGAG
>CAYZMP010000081.1:0-2577 GCA_964479585.1 uncultured Erysipelothrix sp. | reverse complement strand
AAAAATAAAAGCACATTTCTGCGCTTAATGAACATCTTCTTTTGTCGTAATTTTATAGTTGCTGTAATTACCATCCACAACTTTTATTTTTTCATCACTTACAAGTTCAACCATTTCCGCATCATCAGTAGACTCATAATTGTTTAATATAGCTTTTGTATAACAATTTATAATAAACGTTGTTTTGTATGCTTGTGGTGTTTGTATAAGCATATAATTTTCACTCTCAATCGTTTTCACTACAAATCCATCTTTTACTTCTTTAATAATGTCTTTTGGTTTTATTGCAAGTACACATGCCTTATGTTCACTAACTCCTTCAAGTAGCCTGTTTATAGCTTCCATTTTTACATACGGTCTTGCACCATCATGAATTAGTACTACATCTTCTTTAATTGCCATTAATCCATTCATAACACTATCCTGTCGGCGATTCCCACCATTGACCATCACAATTTTCCCTGAGTCTGATTTTGAGACGATTTTTGGCATGTCTGTTTTGTTTGTAACAATAACAATTTGCTTGCAACGATCATCATGCAAAAACAATTGAATGGAATGAGTTAATACTGTTTCACCATCATCCAAATTGAAAAACATCTTATTGTATCCCAACCCCATTCTGGTACCTTTACCAGCAGCTAATAACAATACCGCGTAGTTCATGCATTCTCCTCTTTTTATTCATTATAATATCACAAAACTTTCAACTTTGCTTGCTTTAGTTTACTCTAGTGTAAGAATTTGAAAGAAACGTTGATTTTTTATGAAATTTAACGAATTTTTTTGATTTCATTGTAATTGCTTCAAATGTTTTCTATAATGATTTTATCAGAGTAGGTGTCATTAGACATAATAGGGAATTTGGATCACCAAAGCTGCCCCAGCAACTGTCGATATGGACAACAAAAACGTGCCACTGTGAAAAACGGGAAGGGTTTTTGAAGGACGAAGTATCAGCCAGTAGACCTGCCTAATCATCTGATGTATGTTTTTATCTTCTGGGTGTAAGATAAAAAGACAAGACCATTGTCTTTTTTCGCACATCTTAGGATGTGTTTTTTCATTGGAGGAAGCAATGAAGAATTTCTTAAAAATGGTAATACCTGTTGTTGTCTTAGTTGGGTTGTTTGTCCTAGCAAACGAAGTCTTTTCACCAAATGTAGTTGAGGGACAAAAAAGCATTACGTTAGAGTTCTATGCCATCATTGATGAAGAAAGTCAAATGCTAGGTTCTACTAACGTGTTGTCTAACGATGAAGAAGACTTGATGTTATTAGGAGATGTTGTGGATAGAATTAATGAAAATGAAGAACAATTTACTTTTGAACTAGGTGGTTCAAAAAGCGATACGTATGGACGCTTTATCATTGGCATTAATGAGTATGTTACTGAAGATATGAGTGTTGGTCCTTGGTGGGGTTACACAAGTGACACAAATCAAGACTGCATAGATGCAGGATTTTGTAGTGGCATTGACATGCTACCTGTGTATGATAATGATGTCTTTGTATTTACTTTTGAAAGCGGTGACTAATGAAAGCTACATATAGGATTGTACTCATTGGATTATTAAGTGCATTATTGCTTGTTATGCAAGTAGCACTTTCAATGATTCCAAATGTAGAACTTGTTACATTCCTATTAATAATATATAGTCTCTTTTTACCTTTTTCTATGACAGCATTAATCGTACTTGTGTTTGTAACACTTCAAATGCTCGCATGGGGAATGGGCGATTGGGTCATTGGTTATTATTGGATATGGCTCTTTTGGATTGGTTTGATATACACCCTTAAACCGATCTTAAAAGATAATATGTATCTTTGGGCGCTTTTGAGTGGTACTTGGGGGGTATTATTTGGTATACTATTTGCAATCAACCATGGAATTCTTTATGGGTTCAATTTTAGTTTAATCTATTGGGTTAAAGGGATATCGTTTGATATTATTCATGCAATATCCAATTACATCATTGTGCTCATTTTATACCATCCGACGAGTAGCTTGTTTGCTCGTCTATTATCACAAAAAGGGGAAGACCGATGAAAGTTACTACCAAAACAGGGGATCAAGGTAATACAGGAATAAAAGACAAACGGCTTGAAAAAGATCATGTAATCATTGATTTGTTGGGTCATATTGATGAAGTAATGGCTCATTTTATTCTTACTCAAGCAAATTTCCCAAAATATACACAAGATTTTAAAAAGAGAGTTGATGAACTTATTATTACAACTGCAATCATTGCGGGGTTTAAAGATGAGTCTGCTTTTTCGATAGAGCTAGTAGAAAATCTCGAAAATGAAATCGCAAAGATTGCCGATTCATGCAATGGATTTGTCTATCCATTTGATGACCCTTATCGAGCACAGTTAAATCTACTACGAACAATTGTGCGTAGAATGGAAAGAGTCATGGTGAGTGCATTTAAGCAAACAACTGATTATCCTACTATCCGTGTTTATGTCAATCGCCTCTCTGATTATGTATTTATTATGATCAATAAAAAAGATGAAATGTAAGAATTTATTAACTATTTTTTTACGTTAATTATATAATTTGTGTTATTATAAT
>CAYZMP010000080.1:0-2603 GCA_964479585.1 uncultured Erysipelothrix sp. | reverse complement strand
ATAATACAATGAAAGGAATAAAGTAATTCAATATTTAAACTAATTCATTGAATACTAAAGATTAACTTATGAAAATTTTTCGCACTTTAATATTGGCTTTATTGCCAGCAACACTAGTATCGATTTACTTGTATAGAGAGAAAGCTATTTTACTTATTTTAGTTGGTGTTACTGTAGCAATAGCATCAGAAGCATTGTTTCAGTTTATCTTTAAAAGAAAATACACTTTTAAAGATGGTGGTGCAGCGGTTACTGGTTTATTACTAGCACTATCAGTATCTCCTTCAACACCGTTGTATGCTCTTGCGGCTGCGGCAGCCGTAGGTATTGTTTTTGGCAAACATATTTTTGGTGGCTTTCCAAAGAATATTTTCAATCCAGCACTATTTGGAAGGCTCTTTCTTATCTTAGCTTTTCCAACTGCCATGAGTCCATGGTTGTCTCCATTTGACATGGTATCAAGTGCAACACCATTGCAAATTTTTAGAGAAACAGGTACGACAACATCAGTCTTTAATCTTTTTATTGGTAACATTGGTGGTAGTATTGGTGAAACCTCAGCATTAGCCTTACTACTTGGAGCTGCGTATCTTATTTATAAAAAGTTTGCTAACTGGCGTATTCCAGTAAGTATATTATCTACCGTTGCATTAGTTGCACTAATCAATGGACAAAACCCTTTATTTCATTTATTCTCTGGAAGCTTGATTTTAGGAGCCTTTTTTATGGCTACTGATCCAGCAACTTCACCTAAATCAAATGAGGGAAGATGGATATTTGGAGTTGGTGTTGGTTTAATAGTGATTTCCATTCGATTATGGGGTTGGGTTCCTGAAGGAACGACCTTTGCAATTTTAGGTATGAACTATTTAGTTCCCTTTATTAATGATGAAATGAAACGATTAAAAAGTGCAAAAACTAAAACTAAAGATAAAGATAAAGAAGATAAGCAAGAAAAAGACAACGAGTAAGTTTTATCTTACTATTTTTAACACAATATATCCGACGCTTAGCGTTGTTTACTAGGAGCTTGTTTATGATTGAATGCAAATTTAGATAGGAGTATGACTATTGAGTGTACAATTTATATGTTATCCTACTTGCAGTACATGCAAAAAAGCAAAAAAGTGGTTAGAACAAAACAACATTGAGTTTGTTGAAAGAAACATTAAAACTCATAATCCTACAAGAGAAGAGCTTATAAAGTGGCTAGAACAAAGTGAGTATCCTTTAAAGAAATTTTTTAACACTCATGGGACATTGTATCGTCAACTAGATATAAAAAATAAAGTAAATACTACAGATGAAAAAGAGTTAATTGATTTGTTATCTACGGATGGGATGCTTATTAAGCGTCCACTTGTAATTAGTAAACAACATACACTTATCGGATTTAATCATTCTAAATGGGAGATATTGCTCAAAGACTGAGCAATTTCTCTTTTTTTAATGTTTCAAAGTATTAGTTGTGATTACGCAAGCACAATTTACAAAAGCATGTAGAATTTTGATACAATAAGACAATAATTACTTTGAAATACAATAAGGAGCATATCATGGCATACTTGGTACAGTTTCAAATCAATGTATTTGGATTAATGATACTGTTAGTATTGTTTTTATTTGTGTCGCGTTCAAAAATCAAAACTTTTGCAAAAGATTTAATAATTAAGCTTATTTTTGCAACCTCCATAGCGATTATCATGGAACCACTCACGTGGATATTTGATGGTATGCAATTTAATGGTGCATATTTTTTAGAGCATAGCACAAATTTCATTTTATTTTTAATGGGTCCGATCATTGGGGGACTTTTACTATCGTATGTTGATTTTAGAATCTACCAAAATCCAAGGCGAATATTGAAAAAAATATATTATCAACAAGCTACTTTTTTTACGCTGTTTGTTTTAGTGGTGAATATTTTTTATCCACTTTATTATGCAATAAATCCATTAACAAATTCCTTTAGAAGTGGTCCTATTAAGGAGTTGCATTATGTTGTATTGGCAGGATTGTATGTCGTGATGTTATTTATGATTATAGTCAACAGAAAAAATATTAATTTAACGCATAAAATCATCTTTGTTTTATGTTTTGCAATACCTATAATGGGAATGATCGTGCAAATGTTTGATTCAAGGCTACATTTTTCTTGGACATCGATTGTGCTTGGAATATTAGTTGCTTATGTGTTTTTAGAAACCAATCCTTCAGAAGAAGATTATTTAACAAAATCGTATAATCGAGCGAGTTTTGAAGCTCTAGTCAAAAATCTTAAGCAAAGTGAACAAGATTTTGCTTTGATTATTTTTGATCTTAATGATTTTAAAGAAATCAATGATCAATATGGTCATCATGTGGGTGATAAAATATTAATGGAGTTTACGAAAATATTAAAGAAGCAGTTTAAAAAGGACGGTTATGTTGCTCGTTTAGGTGGCGATGAGTTTGCGGTGATCATTCAACGTAATTTTTCTAATAGCCATAAAAATGTACAAGCTATTTCTCATAAAATTAAACAACATGAAAGTGTTTATGTACAACAACTAACATTTAGTTATGGTTATCAAAAACATGAAAAAAACATGGATATTGATGAA
>CAYZMP010000079.1:0-2794 GCA_964479585.1 uncultured Erysipelothrix sp. | reverse complement strand
CATGCCAGTCTGTCACACTGGAGATCGCGGGTTCAATTCCCGTCCGGACCGCCATACCAGGCTCTGTAGCTCAGTTGGTAGAGCAAAGGACTGAAAATCCTTGTGTCGGCAGTTCAATTCTGCCCGGAGCCACCACTTACACAATATAAAGCCATAGCGTAGGCTTTTTTTATTTATCACAAGTCGAAAAATTAATGTAAACTTCAAAAATTAACACTATCTATGATAAAAACACCAATTAGAGACGGCTCTAAACGGTGTTTTTATTTAGGGAGTTGAAATCTCACCTAGTGGGAAATGGCGGATTTTATGTATTTTTCAGTGACTTATCAAGCTTTGGTGAGTAAGGAAGTAAATCTTTAATCGGTTTTGTTTGAATATAATCGTAAACGTCAAAATTAACATTGTATCAACAGAAAACCAATTAGAGGATTGCTTTATATAGAGATTAGATAATGAGCGCAAAATTCCCTGTTGGAGATTTCTGACATTTTATGAGTTTCTAATTGTGATGATGGAGTAGAGAGAAAAACTATCGGGAGTCTGTAATAATGTTCCTTAAAGACATTAATATGCCACGAGATAGCTAAAGTTCTAAAAGTAAAACAAAAATTAAAGAAATACCGTGTTAGAACGAGTAATATATAACAGGGTGACAAGCATGATAGAAAAGTGTTTAAAGTATTTTCAAACGATGAACGATTTTTTAGTATTCAGTAAGTTTGTAGAAGAGGATAAATGGAACATCGAAAAACAACTGCTTAAGAACAGAGCCGATTTTTATTCTAAATTTCAACCCATTTGTGATTTGAAATTAATGTTTGAAAGAAAACAATTGTCTATCTGGCCTCTTAAAGACGAAGAAGCAGTTACTTGGATAGATACGATGGCTATTTTGAGAAGAGCGATGATTGATTTATTTAAGAAAGGAATCGATGCCTCAAAAACGAAAATCATCATGGAGTATCCTCTTAAATATGGAAACCACATGAGATCGGACTATATTATTGTGTACAGTCGGCTCATACTTGTACTAGAATTTGGAATGTTTAATCAAGATGAGAAGAGAAGTGAAGAAAGGTATACCAAAAAATTGCAGGATTCCATCAATTACAGACAAGTCATTGCAAACAGTGTTTCAAGAAATATATCTATTGTCAATTATACGATGATTTATCGACCTGAGTTTGATAGGGACAAAAGTGAAGCATTGACTGAAAATGTTCAGTACAACAATCAAGAAATTGCGCTGTTATCTGAGTTTATGTTTCGCGAGATTCAGCATCAAGAAAGTTTAGAAGCAATCAATCAGTTAGCTTTAATCACATAAATAACGTAAATTCTTTGACATTCAAACAAGATATGATATCATATTATTAGCAACAAAATTTGATGTTCAAACAAAAAAGGAGAATACAGTGAATGAGTGAAAAAATTGGATTAGTAGTATGTGGAAATTCTGGCGTCGATTATATGAAACTCGACTATCCAGTCAAGATGATTAGATCGACACTAAATCTCGGTGGAAAAGAATATGAGGACTATGTCGATATTCAAGCAAAAGAGTTTTATGAAACAATTATTGCCAACCCAGATATTGATGTTTCTACTTCACAAACAGCAACAGGTAAAATCGCAAGAGCCTACGAAGAGTTAAAAGATGAAGGGTATACCGACATCATTGCTGTGGTTATATCATCAAAACTTAGTGGCACATATCAAGGCGCAGTCTTAGCAAAAGATTTGGTTCAAGGCGTGAATGTATATGTCATTGATTCTAGAAGCGTTTCATATGGTGAGGCATATCTTGTTTTAGAAGCAATCAAAATGATTAAAAATGGAAAGAAAACCCGAGAAATCATTGATAAATTGGAGAAAATAAGAGATAATATCTATATCTATGTACTCGTAGATACGCTTAAATATCTCGTTAAGAATGGTAGACTGTCAGCTGCAAGCGGTTTTTTAGGCACACTCTTAAAGATTAAACCTTTGCTTCACGTTCAAAGAGATGGGAGTCTGGTGCCATTTGAAAAGATTAGAACCACAAGCAAAGCGCAACAAAGATTGGTAGAAGTGATTAAAGCCGATATAGAAGGAAAAAATGTTGTTATGTTTATTGCCTACACAAATAACGAAGATAAGGCAAGAGAAATTAAAAATTCTTTGCAAACACTTAGACCAGAAATGCAAGTAGAACTAGTTCCGCTTACTCCAGTTGTTGGAGCACATGCTGGTCCAGGGACTCTTGGAGTAGGGTATATTGTTATAAAATAAGGGGGTATTACATTGGTATCTGCCAAGCAAGTAATCAACGAACTGTTAGTCGATGTTTTCAATCATATTTTGAGCATTGAAGAAGACAGTCTAAAGAAGCACGGCGTCAAAATATCCATGACTGAGGTGCATGTGCTTGAAGCCATCAAAAATTCTCCAGTACCAATCATGGGCAATGTTGCACAAAAACTGAGAGTAACACTGGGAACACTAACTACATCTGTCAATGTATTGGTTAGAAAAAACTATGTTATACGATATCGAGACGATAGTGATAGAAGAAAAGTCTATCTCAAACTGACGGATCAAGCAATCGAAGTTCTCAAAAAACATGAAGAATTTCACAACGAAATGATTGAGTCTCTTTTTGCAGACTTAGAGTTAGAAAAGGACGAGGTTTTGCTTAAATCGTTGGAAAACATTAGCCAATATTTTAAAAACAAGTTTTAAACACATAAAAAACGCACAATGATTAAAAGTTTTCCGAATAGGAAGACTTTTTTTTACTTTTTTTCTA
>CAYZMP010000078.1:0-3540 GCA_964479585.1 uncultured Erysipelothrix sp. | reverse complement strand
TTCATAAATAAACGTAACTTGCCAAATTTCATAAATGAAATACACTTACAAACTTTATTATGCCTTTATTACATTATTAAATAATTTATAAATTTTTCTCAATCCAAAAACATGATTGCACTGAGTAATTGTTATTTGTAAATAAATGATAAGAAGCAATATTTTCTATAGAAGTCATCGAAGCAATAAGTTCAACATCTCTTTTTGCTAACCAATTTTCCATAAAAACTAACAACTTTGATCCTAATTTTTGTTGCCGATACTCATTTGAAACGTAGATTTCATTTAACCAAAAATAACTTTTAGACTCTAGTGCTTTACATGTATTTCCAAAAGCAAAGCAAATTGGTTCGTTACCTGAGTTGTACCCAACAAAAAGATTGCTTTGATTGTTTTTGTTTAACGTTTCTAAAAGAGTTTCTCTAATTTGAAGTGTACTTTTATCTGATCCTATAACTTTCATTTGATTGTAAATTAAGTTAATAACTTTATCGAGTTCAAGTACTTTTGTGACATCATTGAAACAGTAAAATGTAACCATAAACCCTCTTTTCTTATAACATCCTTTTTTTATAATTTCAAATAATTGATGTTTTCTCTAATAAGCTTATGTGTGATTGCATTGGTTTGCTCAAACGCATTTAACAAGTTAAACTACATCTCAATTGTTGCATCACTTTTTTAAGGTTAAAAATAAGATCCCCTTGCTTTGATTTTACCAAAACATTGGAGTCATTGTTTTTTCTAACTTACCCTTTAACTTTAACATACCCATCAACAATAAAATTCTCTTTTAAACGAATCCAATAGTGAAACCATTTGATCCATTTTTTGTCTTTTGTAGATTATTTAAAGGTGAAACTTCATCAATGTTGTTTAAAATCTTTTCGCCATGTAACACATGGATCTTAAATCCATCTTTTAAAGTTGTTATCCTCACATCAGCGCTTCAAATATGAATATAAATGTCATAATCTTTTTTTGAACAATCATAATTTCAAGACAAAATCTTATTTTTTGTTACTCTTTTTGAGTCATTTTAAGATTTTGTTTTGAACTTCTTCTATTGATTGATTTGATTAATTTTTTCTTTTAATTGGTTTACCTCCTTTTTTAGTTCAGCAAGTTGAACCATTGCTGAAAGAGCAAAAACAAAGGCAATTGGTGCTAATAATCCAACATATTCCATAAACTTAATCCCTCCCAAACTATTTGTATCTATTATACTATCAAAGTTGATGTACTATTTCCATATTACAAAAACTATTTGTGCATAAAATTACAAGTATTATTTAAACAAAAGTCCTCTGTTTCCCTAAAAATAATAAGTACACATAATAAATTGAAAGTCTTATTTGATTTTCTTTTTAAAATTAACAAGAGTGAAAATATCATTAAACATAGTGATTGAATCAATATCAAAAACTAGTGGAAAAAACTTCAATTTCCCCATTTGTTTTGAGTTAGACACTTTTATTCTAGTTTTATTAGAAAGTGGAAGAGCTAAAACTTCCTTACGATATTTTTCAGGATAATAAAAGGTAATTTTAAATACATCTTCCCATATAGAACACCAAAAGATTGTCGTTTCACTAGTACCACCACGTACTTTATTCCAACTGTAAAGACCTTTTCCTAGCCAAGCTTTTCCATCTGTGTAATATTTCCATGTTAATTGAATATCTAACTTTTCAAGTTGAATGATGAATTGTTGAAATACACAATAAACATCGTTTAACGCAGTTTGAAGAACCTTCTCTGTTGGAAATATAGTAGAGTCTCTTAATAATTGCTTTTTAATGGTTTTTGAACTTTCATTTAATTTTGTTGTATCATTCATAAATGTACCTATACCTTTTTTTTTAAACCATTTAACCTACAAGATGGGCATATTGATATACATGTTCACTTTCAATTTCTTTAATGGCTCATTAACACTTCTAAAAAGTTTCTAGGATGAGATATCCATGCTTCTAATTTCGAATAATTGTTACATCACCATAAATGAGTATGCCATAGTGTATCAAATGATATGTTTATCTCATATCATTTAATCAATGATTAGTGATGTACTCTTTGATTTCTTTTTTTATTTCCATACTTCTAAGACAAGTAACACAACTCATCTTCTTTTACTATTTACGGCTATTATAGTTGCTTATAATTTCGTTATAACGTTCAGTTGCAAGTTTGCTTGGCTCACCTTTTTTACAAAATGAAAGATTAGCTAACTTTGATACAACACGCTCAACAACAATTTGCCCTTCTATTAACTTAGTCTTTAACACTTTTAATGCTTCTACAAATCGATAGTCGCTTTTTGCTTTATCATAAAATGAAAGGACATAAACATAGAGAAAAAGGTTATAACTACGGAAAGGATATTCTACCTGCATAAACCGTGTTCCAATTCCATAATGACAAGGTCCTATGGGTCTTCTAATCTCCCAATGTTCAAGTAAAAATTCGACGGCCTTATCAAGTTGAGGTTCATTGTTTAAATAATGAGTAAAACGAAATGCATTTAAAGCAATAAGTGTCGGAAAAGGATTTGAGAACTCTGTTTCTATTCCTTTGCCATAACTAAACTTATTGCACCGCCAACCTCCATCTTTATGTTGAATATTAAGCAAGAATTGATAAGATTTCTGTACTCGTTCATCAAAAACATAACCCATGTGACTTAGTACATTAATCGCTTGTATTGTTTGACATGGGTAAATAGTACCATACGGATACAGTTTAAAACGACCATCCTTTTGCCAAGTACTGATTATTAGCTTAGCTGACTCACTTAGTATTGGTTCTGTTGGTTTCATTTTCAACTCCAATAAGTACATAACACATTCTAGAGTTGAAAACGGTGAACCTTTAAGTAAACGATAATCAGCAGTTGTCCAAAAATCAAAATTAAAATCATACCGGTGTGAAATGATTTCTTCTATATCTGACTTATAATGCATCTTTTTACTCATTTTTACCTCACCTTACTTCATGCAATGATAAATAAACTATAAATCATCATAAACTACTTATGATATGGTATTTTTATTATTGCTTTTTTTGGCAATATTAGTTAGTAGTGATTATGAAATTAATCGATTCAAAGTATCGTTTGTTTATTATGGTCAATTAAATGAAAAGTAAAAACAAAGGAATCATCAAACAAATTTATGTTTCTATTTTTAAAATAAAAGCTATACAAAAAATTTCTAATATTTAAGCTTTTTGCATACGTTATTTGATCTGTCGAAAAATTAACTCTTTGTACTAAAGCACTAAGCCAATCTTTAATTATATGTGTTGAAACTAAGTTTCTATTTATAATGGCTAACAGAACATTTGCCATTCGCTCATCTTCTTTGTATGTATAAACAATTTTTTTGTTGCATAACATTACTTCAAGTATCTTTAAAATTTCCTTGTGATCATTTAACGTACTTTGGTTACATAACACAATTTCTTTTAATGCATCTGCTCCATGTGCCATACTATGAGCCCAACCTTTGTCTTCAACATAACCTCGTACATCCTTTTCAT
>CAYZMP010000077.1:0-3924 GCA_964479585.1 uncultured Erysipelothrix sp. | reverse complement strand
TATAAAGGAGAAATTATGGCAAAATACGAGACTAATCTACATGCAAAATTTGATCATTTTTTAAATCATCTTCATCAAAATATACTTAAAAATAGTGTGTCTGCCACATTAGAAGACCAAAGCGACTACGAGTTAGACAACGTGCAAATTGCTGTTAGAGTATATGAGCGCTATAGCATGCTTGGAAATAATCGAGTTAGCATGAATGTAACGTTAATTGGAAAAGAAGACCATTTATATGTTTCCATCATTACGTCAGGTGGAAGTCAGGCTGTATTTTTTAAAGTGAACACGATTGGTGAACACGATTTCTTAAAAACGGCCATTCAAGCTATAAACAGCTATCAATAACTTTTTAATTTGATACACAAAGAAAAGCAGTATCTACTTAGATTCGCTGTTTTTTAGTCTCTCAATACATTGATACATTTGAAGACGAATGCTTGCTTCTCTAGGATCATTAATACCATAATAGCCCATTTTCCTTGTTAGGTAAGCATAACCTATTTGCTCATTTTCATCCGCAAAGGCAAAACTTCCTGTCGCACCTAAAAAACCAAAGGCATTTGGATTTGGTGAAAAAGTAAAGGTTGGATCTGGTTTCATAAACCCTAACCCATAACGTGTATCTAAGAAGATCACTTGATCTTTGGTTGGTTTTTTGACTTGTTCTGGGGGAAGATTTAAATGCTTTAAAGTAGACTTTGATAGGTTTAACTCTTTACCATTATTTGCAAAGACACTGTATGCATACGCTAATGAACGTGCGGTAGTAATAGCATTTCCTGAAGGTTGTTCTACTTTCCATGTTTCTCTTTTGTTTGGATTATACCCTTTCACAATGCTTGTGGATTTCATAAACAAAGAAAATGGATTGACTAGTGCTTTTCGCATTGGTTTTGGCATTTTATGAAGGTTAATGACAGCTTTGAGTGGATGTATCATGATGGTTTGTGCAACACGAGTATCATTAATTGTATCTGGTAAGCCAATGTATGACTCAAGTTGTAGTGGATTGGCAATTTCTTCCTTAAAAAACTGTCCTAAACTTCGATGTTTAACATCTACTCTACGTACGATTTCACCCATAAAAAAGCCAATGGTTCCCGCTTGATATCCATGATAATCACCTGGTTTCCAAGATGGTTTTATTTGAGATATAACTTGTTGAACAAAATCAAAGTCATTTAACTTATCAATGGGTAGTTTCTCTGTTGAGATAACCAGTCCAGCTTGATGAGAAAGTAGTTGACGAATCGTAATGTCTTGCTTGTTAAATGCTGAAAACTCAGGCCAATAAGTCGAGATTTTTTCATCATAATCCAATAAACTCATTGAATGCAGTTTAGCAAACACCATCGAAGCTAATCCTTTTGACGCTGAAAAGATAAGAGCCATTGTATCCTCTTGCCATGGACTATCTTTATCCTTACTTCCACCCCAAAGATCAACTACTTTTTCACCTTTATAATAGATACTACAAGCTGCACCAACTTCATCTCTGCTTTCAAAGTTTCTTAAAAACTCCTGTTTAACAGGTTCAAATCCTTTTTTAACATAACCAACCACGATTTCTTTGTTTTTACTCATGATTGAGTCCTCACTCTTTTTTTGATAAGGTTCTTTTGTTGCATGCTATACAATAAAATTGTAATTGCAAGTCCTAAAGCAAATAGACCACTTACTACACTAAACATTTGTAAGAAAGGTTGATTAATAAGCAAACCAATAAAAGCAAGAATCGATAAAATTGCAGAAAGAAACATGATGATTGCAATACTTTTTAAGATTCCTTTTTGAAACAACAACTTATAACCAACAACGATAACACCACTTGCAAAAAACACATAACCAAGTTGATTGATGATAAAGACAACGGATAAATGATTGTTAAAGTAGTAAAAGGGGGCGTGTGTGAATTCTTGTTGTGAAATAAGTGATGAAAAGACAAACACTTGAGATAAGTACGATATACTTGATAAAACAACATACACCAAAAGCAAACAAGTAGCTACTATTAATATCGTCTTATTTAGTATTTTTTCACTAATCAAAATCAAAACAAACACAACTAACACAAAAGTAAACAATGGAGAAATAAAAGAAGCAACTACAAAATTTATTACATACAATATTAAGTTATCACTAATTAGAAGTAGCTGTTGTTGAGTTGTACCATCAAATGTTGTTAATGCCATAAAAATGGGCCAACACACTAACACTGCAATTAAACTTACACTTGCAATATGTAAAAGATTCAAGTACTTAATTTTTCTATTTTGTTGCATCATTTAAATCTCCCTTTGGTTGTAACAAAGTTACGTAAAATTGTAGTGCATTCATCATTTTTCGAATTACATGTTCTTTGTTTATCATGTTGTTTTTTGCCATCGCATACTCATGAGATAACGCCATAAAAGCGTATGAAAAATTTATCGCTAAATGATGAAGATAAGTAGTTTCATGTTTTAAACCATACTTATTGTTAATGAGTAGAAAAACATCTTCAAAATATGTTATTTGCTGATTGATCAAAACTCGAGTATAAAGTTCTGCTGCTTTTTCATGGTTAAATCTTTCAATGAAAATAATTGTCGCAATGTTATCAATCATACTGTTGTCTTGATCATTTCTCGCCACAACAACTCTCAAGGCATGCTCTAAAGAGTTTTCTATTATCACTTCTTCAAGTTCACTACTACTTAGTCTAGTGCTAGAAAATGTTTTTTCAAAAATCATAAACAACTCACTTAAAATATCCTCTTTGCTCTTAAAGTGGTTGTAAATTGAACTTTCTTTGATACGACAAGCATATGCGATCTTACGTACAGTCACACTATTGTATCCGAATTTTGAAAACAACAGTGCTGATTCTTTTAAAATATTATCTTTTGTTTGTAGTCCATTCTTTCGTTTAGTTATGTGCTTTTTATCTATCATATTGTATCCTAATCTTTCTTAATAAATGTATTATACTAACAACTGTTAGTTTTGTAAATACTTAAACGAACATTTGTTAGTTTTCAAGATTAGCATAGAATAAAAAAATAGCCTTTTAGCTATCTTTTTACTATATGTTACTCGTGTGTATTTCATAAGGCATTCTAATTGTTGCACAAACGCCATAATGGTCACTACTACAAAAGTTGTTTTCATGGACTTCTTTGCCAAAAAGCTCAAACGATTGTAATGATGGGTACTCCTTTGGAAAACAATCATGCATAAATATGCAATCCACTCGAGCACTATTATCCATTACTGTCTTATTTCTCCAACGTGGATTATGTTTTAAATCAATTGTTACCTCAAGGGGTGTTGCTAGAAACTCTTGTGCTACTAAAGCTAAGTCTGTCCAATAGTGTTTTACCTCTTGGTTGTTTAAACTTCGTAATCCTTTTAAAAAATGATGTGTACTTGAATGTTCATTACAATTAAAATCTCCCAATATAAACCGATAATGAGCATCAGGTTTCATTATTTGATCATTAAGATTAAGTACACACTTTTCCTGGGCTAAAACACTATGCCAAGGTAAATGAACATTTGCAAGTGCAATATTGTGATGATGATGTTTAATTGTGCAAACCATCATATAATCAAGTGCTTCAACAGATGATATCTCAAACTTACTAAAAATTGCTAACCCTTCATATTTTCGATCAGGCTCTTGGTCAACTACCACTTTGCTATGTTCGGTAAAATGATAATATGGATATAAAAGCAAGGATACCAACTCATTAAAAAAAGAAGCATTAGTCACCTCTTGCAACACAATAATGTCCGCATCCACACTTTTGATGGTCTCAATGATATGTTTCTTTCGTTGTGGCATGGCTAGCTCTGATTTGTAAATGTTGTATGTGGCAAGTTTCATTATTAAACTCCTTGATTGTATAAGTATAACTTTAAAATATTATATCACTG
>CAYZMP010000076.1:0-3933 GCA_964479585.1 uncultured Erysipelothrix sp. | reverse complement strand
ATATTTTTTATACTTTTTCATTTTAGTCACATTATCAAAGGTAATCTTTTCAGCGCTACTTAATTGAGTTGGAGTATAAAATCTCATGTGTTCAATCGACTGAGGCAAATAGCCAATATAAGGCCATAGATCAGGTCTATCATAAGGATACTGATCTTGCTTTGAAATAGAAACTGGTGTTAGTCGTAAGTGATCAGGAATACTGTCAGTTTTTTGTGAAAGATGATGCAACGCTGCATCTATAGCTGCTTCCGCAGATTTTGACTTAGGTGAACTAGCTAGTTCAATAACTGCGACACTTAAAGGAATTCTCGCTTCAGGAAAACCAACGCGGTAGGCTGTTTCAACTGCTTGGTGTGTTCTTGATACAGCTGCTGGATTTGCTAGCCCTATATCTTCATAAGCAGTGACAAGTAAACGTCTAGTAAGTGATTCAATATCACCAATTTGAATCAAACGTGCTAAATAATACACTGCCGCATCCACATCACTTCCTCGTATCGACTTTTGTAATGCACTTAATAAATCATAATAACCATCATCATCCTTAAATCCAGCGGTCGCGATAGAAGGCAAAGCATGTTCAATATCTTCTAAGGTAACGATCTGTTTATCTACAATACTAGCAAACATCTCTAAGTTATTTAAAGCAATTCGAACATCGCCATTACTAATAGAAATAATTCGTTTTAACACATCTTCTTCAAAACGTATTTCATCATTAAGTCCATCAGGATGTTGGATTGCTCGTTGCAATAAAACAAGCAAATCATTTTCAGACAATGTTTTAAATTCAATCAAGTGAGCACGTGATCGAATAGCAGGATTGATTGCGAAATAAGGATTGGCGGTTGTAGCCCCAATAAGAGTGATGGTGCCATCTTCTACATAGGGTAACAAATGATCTTGTTTGTCCTTGTTTAGACGATGTACCTCGTCCATGATAAGCACATAGCCATGTGAAGTGCTTGCGATGTTTAATAGTTGATCCAACTGTTTTTTATTATTTGTGGCAGCATTAAATAGCCCAAAAGGACGCTTAAGCGCACGCACTAATAGTAAAGCAGCACTTGTTTTACCGCTACCGCTTGGACCATAAAAGATCATTGAAAACAACTTATCTTCTTTAATTAATCGTTTAAAAAGTCCATTTTCATCCAATAAGTGATTTTGTCCTGCTAAATCTTCTATTTTTGTTGGTCGCATGCGTATGGCTAGTGGTTGTTTCATAAAAATACCTCAAGTTTATTTTAACATAGAGTAAAACATAGTAGAATAAAGATAGAGGGAGTTCACAATGAAAGTACTTATTCAACGAAGTAAAGAAGCAAAAGTAGTTGTACATAAAGAGATTGTTTCACAAATCGACCATGGATTTGTCCTATTTGTGGGGATATGCAAAGAAGATACGATTGAAACGATACAAAAGATGGCATACAAAGTAGCGAACATTCGTTTATTTAGTGATGATAATGATAAGATGAACTTAAACATTCAACAAGTACAAGGACAAATATTAAGTGTTTCTCAATTCACACTATGTGCAAACAATAAAAAAGGACATCGTCCAAGTTTTGATAATGCAAAAAAACCAGAAGAAGCCAAAGAATTGTTTTTTAAGTTTAATCAAGCATTAATACAATATGGTATTGTAGTACAAGAAGGTGTGTTTCAAGAGCATATGAATGTAGTATTAAACAACGATGGGCCAGTAACCATCGATTTAGAAATAAATTAGGAGGAGCTATGGGTATAATCATGGATGGTCTTTCACTATCAAAGAAAGTGAAAGAAAGAATTAAAGAGGATGTAAGTCAAATAATAGATTCAAGAAAACCAAAGCTAGCTGTTGTTTTAGTAGGGGATGATCCTGCATCTGCAACGTATGTTACATCAAAAGTTAAAGCATGTGAGTATGTTGGGATTCTTTCCATCGCAAAAAGATTAAGCAAAGACATCACGCAACAAGAATTACTTGATACTATCCAGCAGCTTAACGATGATGACACGGTCGATGGCATTTTGGTGCAATTACCATTACCAAAGCAATTAAATGAACAAGAAGTAATGTTAGCGATTGATCCACAAAAGGATGTGGATGGTTTTCATCCTATGAATGTTGGAAGACTACATTTACGACAAACTACTTTTGTACCAGCAACACCTAAAGGCGTCATGGAGTTAATCAAAGAATACAATATTGATTTAACAGGCAAAAAAGTTTTAGTAATTGGCCGTTCTCATTTGGTTGGTAGACCAATTGCACAATTGTTGGTTGATAAAAACGCGACAGTGACGATTGCTCATTCAAAAACACGTAACCTTGAACAACTATGTTATCAATCGGAAGTCATTGTAGCAGCGGTAGGAGTGATGCATCTAGTGCAAAAAGATTGGTTAAGACCTCAAGTTGTTTTAATTGATGTTGGGATTCACCGTACTAAAGATAATAAGTTGACAGGAGATATAAGTCCAGATTGCATGGAAATAGCTTCATACATGACACCAGTTCCTAAAGGTGTTGGCCCAATGACAATAGCGATGCTCTTAGAAAATACAATGCAAGCATACAGAGAGCGTGTTAAATCATGATGAAATATAAGTTGCATGACATTGTACAATTAAAAAAAGATCATCCATGTCGCAAATCGCAACATTGGGAAGTAGTTCGAGTAGGTGTTGATATCAAAGTGAAATGCTTAGGTTGCAATGCTGTGATTATGTTTGAACGACCAGAATTTGAGAAGAAATTAAAGAAGATTATTCAAAGCGCAGAAAATAATGATTGAATAAACATGCTTTATTGTGTACACTTAACTCCGATAAGAGGGTGATAGTATGGCATTAACAGCAGGTATCGTAGGACTTCCTAATGTTGGAAAATCAACATTATTTAACTCAATTACAAATTCAGCAGTGGAAGCAGCAAACTATCCGTTTGCGACCATCGCACCAAATGTAGGTGTAGTGGAAGTACCAGATGAAAGACTTTTTCAACTTGCGGCAATCTTCAATCCTAAAAAAGTTATTCCAACAACCTTTGAATTTACAGATATTGCAGGGTTAGTTAAGGGAGCTTCTAAAGGAGAAGGTCTTGGTAATAAGTTTTTATCACATATTCGTGAAGTTGATGCAATTGTGCATGTTGTTCGTTGTTTTGATAGTGAGGATATCGTGCACGTTGAAGGTGAAGTAGATCCAATAAGAGATGTAGAAATTATTGAACTAGAATTAGGGTTAGCTGATTTAGCTACTGTAGATAGTCGCATTGATAAAGTGGCTAGAAAAGCAAAATCAAATGATAAAGATGCAATCAACGAATTAAGTGTGTTACAACTGTGCAAACAAACATTAGAAGCAGGATTACCAGTTTCATCACTCACGTTGGATGAAAACCAGCAAAAAACACTAAAAAGTTTTCACTTTTTGAGTGCTAAACCTGTCATATATGTAGCAAACATGGATATCGATATCATAGGTGAGCCAGAAGCAAACGAATATTATAAGCAACTAGTGGATTATGCAGCAAAAAGAAATGCCCAAGTTATTCCAATTTGTGCTAAAGTTGAAGAAGAAATCGCAACATTAGATAGAAAAGAAAAAGAAGAGTTGCTTCATGAACTGTCAATAGCACATTCAGGGTTAGATCAAATTATTGTATCGACATATCATTTGCTTGATTTATCTACTTATTTTACAGCAAGTGAAAAAGAAGTAAGGGCTTGGACATTTAGAAAAAACATGAAAGCACCAGCATGTGCAGGCATCATTCATAGTGACTTTGAAAAAGGGTTTATTAAAGTCGAAGCGTATTCCTTTTTAGATATCGTTAAGTATCAAAGTGAACATGCTTTAAAAGAAGCTGGTAAACTGAGAATTGAAGGAAAGTCATACACAGTAGTGGATGGAGATGTGCTTCATTTTAGATTTAAT
>CAYZMP010000075.1:0-4005 GCA_964479585.1 uncultured Erysipelothrix sp. | reverse complement strand
GCAAGATGGGATCCAAAGGAATAACTCGAATGGAATGAGGTGTCTTTGGCTTGTTTAGAACGTTTTTTAGTTCAGTATGCATAAGTCGCTCAATTTGTGCCACTTAAATCGGAGATAATGTGCTATTCACAACACTTTAAAATAATGCCACAAAACGTGGCACTTAGTTATTGTCTGAGTGAGTCTCCAAATAAGACTAGTTTATAGGCTCGCGGTACAATTCAATCAAGTATTGAGTCTGCTAGTTCGTCCGATACAAGTTTCTGATGCCATTTTTTGGGTTCTATCCGCGAGTAAACAATTGTCGATTTTCTTCGATGCTTCAACTCAATAATCTTGAATAGTTCTACGACTTCCTTTGAGCTTACCTCGTGTAGTAAAAAATCATCATTGATCAGTACGTCAACTTTTGAGTATTTCTGAAGGATTTTTGAAATCTGACCATTGAGATTATAACTTTCTATTTCTCTTATAAGTTCGAACATTCGAACGTGAAAAACTGAATGAAACGATTCACAGGCCAGGTTACCAAGTGCATTTGCAATATAGCTTTTACCAGTTCCGCAAGCTCCTAGTATAATGATATCTCGTTGTCTTTGGATATAATCGTTTGATTCAAATTGAGTAATCAAAGATCGATTTATCTTTCGTGTTGGTTGGTAATCAATTTCAATAACACTAGCATGTCTTTGAGAAAGGTTAGCTTTTTTCTTTAATCGATCAATTGTATTGTTCTTTCTTGAATAAAACTCTTCTTCCAATGAAAACATGCGGCATCTCCTCACCTATAACAGGTCCAGTATTTTGTTCGCACCCCCCACACTAAAAAACAAGAGTGGTAAGACACTAACAATGCCTAGAATGAATCGGTATAAGTGAGTGTCTAAAGTGAAAAGTGAATTCACTTTTTTTGCTAGAGCTACTACTTTTTTATCATGAGTGAAGTAAGTGATCTCAACTTCATAGTAATTGGCTATTTTACTTAACATCGCAACATCAGGAGCACTTACATTGTTTTCCCATTTCGAAATAGCTTGACGTGAGATGTTCAGTTTTTGTGCCATTGCTTCTTGTGACTCATTGAATTGAAGTCGTAGTAATTGAATTTTTCTACCTAAATCAGTTGATATAGCTTTTACCCTACCTTATACCCATTATGTTGCAAAAAAGTGCAGGATGCAACCAACAGTTGCTTTAATTTTTGATAAAACATGTGTATATTAAAACTAAAGAACGGGGGGGGACACTATGAAAAAAGTCCTAATACTGATGTTATCGATATTTTTAATGGGTTTTACACCCTCAAGTAATCAAGATGATCAACTTACTAAGCAAGGGGAACTAGCAATGAAGGAAACAAATATAGTTACCTTTGATTTAAATCTACTTGAAAGTAGTGAAAGTATCACAGTTTATCCAAAATCGGGAAAGAAAGCGATCATTACACTCAGCTCTGATGAACTTGAGTACTCTTTTGATTATCAATCAATGCTTGCAAACAAAACCTATACTATTTCATATTCATCGTTAACGGAAAACATTTCCTACAAAATCAATGTGTATAATAACTCAATGACATCCGTTCATTCAGGAACACATACCGTTTTTGGATATACAGTTAACTCTTCGGTGCTTCGACTAAATAGTAGTAAAAATTCATCGTATATCTTACATTGTAGTTTTCTCTTTCGTAGTTGGACCAATAGTTTGAATGCAAAAATCACATCAACAAATATGTTGGAAGTTACATTTAATGGTTAAAAATATTCTCATATAGGATATATCTCTACTAGAGGATAGTGTTTTAGTTAATTTTTGCAGTATTTCTTAATAGTCTGGAATGTTGCTTATAAAATCCAGAATTTCTGGAGTTAGAAGAAAAGATTTAGGAGGGGGTGATAAATTGTCAATATATTGGAATTCAAGTTAAATATAAAAGTAATTTGAAGTGAGGACAAAAAAATGCTGGAATTTACTTGATTTGAAACAACTTAGTTTGACTTTATCATTAATTCTAGTTAGGTATTGTATAAAAGTAGTGCTGAAAGGCTAATATTACAAAAGGAGGTTACTGATGCATGGCAATGTATTAACAGATTGATATTAAACATATATTTTAGAATAGAGAATTGAAGGCAAGAATAAAAGCATACCATTAAAACCAAAACAAAAGGAGGAAGTATTATGAAACGAGTTAAATTGTTTTTAAAACTATCAATTTTAACACTGCTACTTATTTTTAATGTAGTTATCCCAGTAGGAGCAAAGAAAGTAGAAAATGATGAAAGAATACAGTTTATCACACCTGAGCATAATCTTGTAATTGAAACAGAGTATAATGTTAATGATTTCACTTTAGAGAAAAAAAATTTAGATGGATCCACAATCTTTTCTGTGATTGATTCATCAGGTTTTGAAGTTGAATCTTGGTCATTTGGACCGGAAGCTTCAACCTATAATTATGCAACACCAATGTCTCGAAGCACTGTCACTTACCGTCATTTACACAAAAAGAATGTGGGTGCATTGAGTGGAAAATTTGTGCATGACGTTGCACTAGAACTTTATCAATACAACAGCTTTGCACAATTCAATAAATTATTATATGATATAAATTTTGTCGAAGGATGGTCCTATTTTTCAGTAGGAACTTTTGGTAGAAGTATTACTCCAACTGGTCCAGGGGGTAATGAATGGCCAGCAGTAGGAGTTGCTGTTAGTTATTCCGTAATAGTAACAGCAACATTAAATGTTGACATAAATGCACAGTTTCAAAATACTCTACTAGCAGCAGGGTTTTCCTTAGGAAGTAGTTATCATTATTCAAAACGAATGACTGGTAGTTATATAATTAAATCCATAAATTGGTAAGAAAGGTTAGATAATGAAGAAGCAAAAATATATTACTATTATGTTTATTGTTGGGTTGATGATTATGTTTTATCCCTTTTTCGGAATGTACACGATGAATCAATCATGGAATGCTGAGTTGGGTTTTTTTGAAATCCTATTTACCAATCTTGGTTTTAAATTATATGCTCCATACATAGCAACCGGACTTGTTATATCATTTATTGCAGTGTATTTAGATTTTAAAGAATAATTAGTTAAATCCGCACTGTAAGTTATAGCTATCACTAATCAATTTTAAAAAGGAAAAAACGTAGTCAAAGGGGCTGAAACAAATAAATAGCCCCCCAAAAAAGCAAAAGCTGAGAAATCTCATAAAGAGATAGCTCAGCTTTTTGCTATAATTTAGATAGTAAGTGTCAAGTAAACCGGCGGATAGGATATCTCGAGTTGATTTGATAGAATTTATTCGAGGTGATAACATTGAGAAGAAGTAAAGAAGAGTGGAAAACAATCATTGAAGGCTTTGATCGAAGGTCTCAAAGTCTAGCAGACTACTGTAAGGAGCAAAATATAAGTGTTGCTTCCTATTATCAGAATAAAAGAAAACTCAATCAATCAGGACTAAGGTTCTTGCCCGCGGTTATCGAGCAAGAAGAAAGCAATATTGCATTTGAGTGCAATGGTTATCAGTTAAAGATAAGCGCATCGATGGATCCTAGAATGTTAGGTTTACTGTTGAAAGCCACTCAGTATGATTGATGTATGTTTAGCGTAAAAAATATATGAGCAAAAGGGGGTGCGGAACACAAATTTTATCATTCCTTTCTGGTAAGCTTTACTAAACATCAATAAATCCTCGAGTTTTCTTATGTGTTCTATTAGTATTTTTGTCATACAATAATCATCCTTTCATCTTGATTATTGTATCAAAAAAGAGTACCTGTTGGGTTGTGTGTGGGGATTTTTACATGCACACTTCTGGGTGCTCTTATTTAATCATTTATAAAAGGAGCCGTAGCTCCATAAATAGTTCATCTCAAACTATCTATTTCGTTATAGCCCCTTTGTTTTTCTGTGGTGCACAAGGACGGAGTGTATGAGTTTGCTTTATAATCTTTACAAAAGTTTGATAATGCTCTACTAAGTGTGTAT
>CAYZMP010000074.1:0-4062 GCA_964479585.1 uncultured Erysipelothrix sp. | reverse complement strand
TTATTGAAAAATAAAATCATATTATAACTTTGCTTAAAAAATCATCTAGTATGAGTCAGACTATATAAAGAAGTCAGTAAAAAAAACGAAAAGTTTAATCCAAGATTATTTCAACAACATGATAAGGAATAATTTGTTGATGACTTACTTCAACTTACTTATAAATGTAACTGTGATTCTTCAAGTTCTTTTCATAGTTTTCTTGATATATGGCTGCGTATAATACATCGAATAAATACTGTGTAGAAACATTAGTTGAAAAACTATGTATTTTTTCTATGGGATCTTCTTTATCAGACATTAATAGTTTGCTAGTTGCATAAGGTATAAATGACTTATTATGTGTAGATCCAATCAATATGATGGGGACTCCTCTTTTTATTAAATCAGGTAAAATTTCGATAAATGATTTTGATGATCTTCCAGCATAACTATTAATAATTAATGCATCTTGTGAAGATAAATTGACCGTTTCAAGTTTCCACTTATATGGAGAGGATGAAATTAAAACATTTTTACCAATTTCTTTTAGTTGAGTTGAAAATTTTTCTGCATATATCGTGTTTGTATTTGATGTCATCAAACAAATGTTATTAGCGGTTTTCAATATATAGACGGCTTTACTAAGTTCATTGAAATCAATATTTTCATAAGTGTCATTAACAGACTCTTCATAAATAGACAATATATTTTTGCATATTGTATTTAATGTATCTTCTTTTTGAAATGGATAATTATAATTGATAGTATTCGTTGTTTGGTTTTTCTCGTTCTTTACTAAATCTTGTGCAATACGAAGTCTTAAATGGTCATAGCCTTTTATGTTGAGCTTACTGCAAAAACGATAAATTGTAGATGATGAAATATTTAATTTATTAATTAAATTCTTTTTATCAATAGTCACAAAGGTGGAACTTTCATTAATTATAAATTGTCTTAAAACCTCTTCGCTTGATGACAATGAATGCATTAATTTAAGCTTATTGATTAAATCCATTGTATACCTCCCATATTGCATGATGTAAAGATAAATACACAATCATTTTATCATATTGTTTGTAACATAGTAGAAAATCGAATAAATGGATAATTTTTCATTTTATGAGAAAAATTATTCATGAATGACCTTTTTATATGTGATTAGTGACATTTAATTTTCAGTTTCCACCTAATTTCTTACAGTAAACTTTATTATGTTTATAATGGTAATGAATAAGATTATTGTTTTAGAAACATAATAGAAAGGTAAATAGAAATGATTGATTTAGAACGATTTAGAGATCAAATTCGACTACAAACATGTTACACACTAATTAATGCAAAAGGTGGACATATTGGTGGTTCTATGTCTATTGTGGAAGCACTAGCAGTGGTTTACGGCAAACATATGAAGTTTGATGTCACAAACCCGAAGTGGGAAGACAGAGATTGGTTTGTGTTGTCTAAGGGGCATAGTGGTCCAGCATACTATGCCACACTAGCTTTAGTTGGTTTTTTTAAAAAAGAACTACTTAATACATTAAACCATGACAATACATTGTTGCCATCGCATCCTGATAGTTTAAAAACACCAGGAGTTGATTGTACAACAGGATCATTGGGACAAGGTATCTCACAAGCTGTTGGAGTTGCAAAAGCAATAAAACACAGCAAAAAGGACAATTTTGTATATTGTTTAATAGGAGATGGAGAGAGTAATGAAGGTCAAGTATGGGAAGCAGTGCAATTTGCAGTCGGTCAGAAGCTTGATAATTTCATCTTGTTAATTGATGATAACAAAAAACAACTGGATGGTCTTACAAAAGATGTCAATGTAGAACTGAATTTTGAAAAGATTATGGAGGCATTTGGTTTTTTCACTCAAGTTGTTAAAGGAGATGATTTAAACGCTATTGATGTTGCTATTCAAAACTCAAAGAATAACAAAGGTACCCCGAGTGCGATAGTATTACAAACAGTAAAAGGACAAGGAATTAAATTTGTTGAAAAGATGGCAAACAATCATCACATAGCTTTAGTGGGAGATATTAAAGAACAGTTGATGAATGAGCTTAAAGAGTTGGAGGATAAACTATGAATGTAGCGTTAGAAACAGAAAAAAAGACAACTTCGTTTCGAGAAGTTTATGCTCAAACACTAAATGAACTGATTGTAGAAGATAATGATGTAATGGTATTAGAATCAGATCTGATGAAGTCATCATCAACAGATTTCTTGTTTGAAATTCATCCCAATAACTGTGTAAATTTTGGTATTAGTGAAGCAAACATGATATCAGCTGCAGGTGGTATGTCAAAAGCTGGCTTGATTCCTTTTGCACACTCTTTTGCTCCATTTGTAACTAGACGACCATTGGATCAGGTTTACATGTCAATAGCCTACTCAAACAATAACCTCTTTATATATGCTTCTGATGCTGGGATTTGGTCTCAACGTAATGGAGGAACTCATACTACAAATGAAGATATAGCAATTATGAATGCTATGCCAAATTGTCAAGTTTTTAATCCTAGTGACCCTGTGCAGTTTAAATGGTTGATGAACAATTATCATAAAAACAAAGGGTTCTACTATGTTCGTGGAGGACGTAAAAACGAAATCCAACATTTGTATAAAGAAGATTCAACTTTTGAAGTTGGAAAAGGGATTGTTTTGCATAAAGGTAGCTCAAAAATTGCAATAGTAGCTTCTGGAATAATGGTATCAGAGTCATTAAAAGCTCTTGATTCACTCAAGCAAAAAGAGATTGATCCAACAATTGTGGACATGTTTAGTATTAAACCTTATGATGCAGATTTACTTCAACAACTAATTCAAGACAATGATTTAATAATTGTTCTAGAGAACCATTCTAAGTTTGGTGGGATTGGATCAATTGTTGCATATGAGATTGCAAAATCGAATAACAATCCAACATTTAAACATCTTGCCATACCAGATGCATTTGGTGAGGTTGGTTCATTAGAGTTTCTAATGGATAAGTTTAAGCTAAGATCATCGGATATTGAAGATACAATATTAAAATACTTTAGTGACATTGAAACAAATAAGGAGAAAACAGAATGATTAATTTTAACAACAAACAGGAAGTAGCAAGTATTTTGCAGTTTACCAATGTAAATCCTACATTAACAAAAGAGGGACTTATTGAACACTTAGAACTATGCAAGAAGTATGGATTTAATGCTGCCATGATACCACCTTGTTATGTATCATTTGCAAAGGATTATTTAAAAGATACAAACATAAAAGTTGCTTCTATTATTAATTTTCCAACAGCTAATGATTCATTAGCCATGAAAATGGCAGCTTTAAAAGAGTTGATCAAAGATGGTGTGGATGAATTTGATTTTCCACCTAATCCAGGCTATTTAATTGGAGGACAAGAAGATTTGTACTTTCAAGAAATGAAACAAATTGTTGATTATTCTCACAAACATGGTGTCGAAGTGAAGGTGATGTTAGAGTTTGGTTTTCTTAACAAACAGCAAAAGATTAAAGCTGTTGAACTAGCATGCAAAGCTAATGTAGACTGGATAAAAAACTCAAGTGGATGGGGCCCTGGAGGAAGTGCAGCAACAGTAGAAGATGTTGAGTTAATAAAGGCTAACATGTTTGGAAATTCGAAAATTAAAGTTTCAGGGAAAGTAAATTCTTTAGAAAAACTTAAAGCATTAATAGATGCAGGTGCATCTTTAGCAGGGACAAGTTCTGCCATACTGATCATTGAAGGATTAGTTGGAGATAGCGCTGCTTACTAGAGTATGTGAGTAGATAAGTTGTAGTTAATCATGGTAGTAGAGCATAAGTGGTTACTATACAATAAATGTAAATAAACTTTCATGATTGACGCTAACTGGATATTAATAAACATAAAAAAGCAGAGATTTCTCGATGAAAACGCTGCTTTTTTTACTATGGTTAGATTACTATTGATGGAGTGCTTTATAAATGGTCAATATACAACTAGAATCACAAATAAAAAAGAGCCCTTAGGCTCTTCTATTAAACAATATATAAAGTTTGTAGGGGTATATACCCACCTATAAAGTTTATAGGGGT
>CAYZMP010000073.1:0-4142 GCA_964479585.1 uncultured Erysipelothrix sp. | reverse complement strand
TATATTTGGCAAATCACTTGTTAAATTTCATTTGATTATAGAGGTGATAAATAAATGAAATCAAGAATAATCATACTAGTAGTTATATTGTTATCAAGTGGTTGTCAGGTAAAGACAAATCCTTTTGAGTATGATTTATCATTAAAAAGTGTATATGCTGAAGGAAATAATTCGTACTATATTGATCAAAACAATGCGTTGTTAGGATGGGGACAAGAGTTTGGTGATATGCCAAATAAATTGATGGAAAATGTTTTTGAGGTGAAATCAAACTTTAAACAGCATTTAGCACTCAAATCAGATGGATCACTTTGGGAATGGGGCAGTAACAGAAAGTTTTCATCATCCTTTGAACAAGAAAATCATATCCCTACAAAGGAGTTGGAGAATGTCAAAAGAATATGGACAAACAGTGAGTCATTGACGTATGTTTTGATGAATGATGATAGTTTGTGGTATATAGGAGGGGATGAGTGTAGGATCATCGATGAAACCATGATTAATTCACATATCTCAGGACGTGTACTAACAAAGATAATGGATGATGTGGTGGATTTGGCTGTGTCTTGGAGAACTCCCAATGCTATTGCTAAAAAAAAGGATGGCAGTTATTGGGCGTGGGGAAGTAAGGGTCATCACAATGAGAAAGAAGACGACATCCTTCAAACTTTGCTTAAAGATGTCGATGAAACTTGCATAACAACACCAAAAGAAGTTGAACTTCCTTATACGATAAAGGGAATGATTTACACAGCAGGTACAATTTATTTTATTGATGAGGTTGATACTCTTTGGGGATGGGGCAACAATAATAATCATAGAATTAATAACTCATCACAAACATATATTGAAAATCCAAAGTTGATCATGGAAAATGTCAGTGAAGTTCAAGCTACAGAATTTTGTACGTTTGTACTTTTAAAGGATCAAACACTATGGGGGTGGGGTAACCGATTGGGTTGTTTAGGGTTGGGTTATGATGACCCTGTGATTGAGTCAACAATGCTTTTAAAACAAGTGAAGATGTTTTCAGCTGATATTGCACACACACTTGTTATCTTAGAAAATGATACATTATGGGGTTGGGGAACAAATAAATATTCCCAACTTGGTAGACCTAAAGGCAGAGAACATAAAGTTCCTGTGATGATAGGAAAGCTAGTAAACCCATAAGGGGTTTAATTTAATCTATTTTGAAGTATAGTGTGGAATATTACAGACTTTTCTTAAAAATTTATACCTGTTTTAACTTAAAAAGTATAGAACCATCTATTGTTTTAATGTACTTCATGTGAATTAGATGATTATTAGGACTAAGTAGGTGGAACCGATATAATATATGACTTACAATTTACTCCAAGCATTATTAATGATTTTTTTGAGATTAAAGACTTCTACGTTTATACTGGACGACTTTTTTGGCACATAATATTGAATCGTTTTACTGTTTAGGTTATCATATTAGTAAGGAAACCTTCTTATTAGTGCATCATTCGTACTATCAGTGTGATTATTGGGGATGATAGAAGTGCATGAAATAGACTCCCTTCATCCGCACCAAAATATATACTGAAACCTGCTAAAAATAGTGGGTTTTTTTGAGGCGATTTGAGATCATTTATTGTACATAATCAACAAGAGATGATACCGTACAAATTAAAGATGTTATATAGACTTGTGAATATTAGAAACAAACAAGCATTTATTTTCCTTAATACAACTTTTGATTTACTTGAGAATATGAAAGTTATTTGATAGATTTGTAAAAGAGATGGTATTAGTTAGTCTCAATTGTCTTGATATCAAAATTAAAAAAACTGAGTGAATTGAATGGGCAATTAATACGCTGATGAAGGGAGTGTTTATGTCAACTGAAAAATGTACCAGTTAGTTGATTGGTTTTTAAGTGAGTCAGTCAAATTTCATAATACAATAACTATCATTTCTCATATCAATCACGTGTGATTGATAAGCGTTAATGCTGCTACTGTCATAGGATTTTAATCAATCTATGCTTACATCAAGGTTGTGTGGCATTAATCCTGGAAAGACAAACGTCATCAAGATAGTGATTCCTAAAAGAACCAATGTGAAGTAAAACACAGACCAAGTGTATTTTTTTCGTGTCAGATTAATATAAAACAGTGGTATTGTTTATAATTTATCTAGTAATCCGAAAAACAGTAAATATTGGTTACTAAACTATGTATGTTTTCGTCCTGCTGTCAATGTACAATAATATTACGTCTAACTATCTAATTGACATGATGTGGAACATATAAAAATTGCACTAGATTAAATATGATTCAATTTAAAACATTTATTTTTCTGTGATTTATAAAATATCGTTGCACTTGTTTTGTTCATTCTGTAGTAAATAATTGCCATACTCCACTTTAGTTAAATACTTTTGTATTGCGATAGAATATCCATTTAATTTTCATCAAATCGCACATTATTTCATCAATAAAACATACATTGGAAATAACGCAAAACACACATTAAAAAATTGACAAAACATGCATTGGAAGATAATATATAAGCGAGAGGTGATAAACATGGATGAGAAAATAACATATTTATCAAGATTAATAGAAGATTCAATAACAACATCAATGAAAACAAATGGATGTGTTGTTATTCAAGGACCAAAGTGGTGTGGAAAGTCAACGACCGCAGAAAGATTTGTAAAAACAATTATAAAACTTCAAAAACCGGCTATTTACAATCAGTACAAAATTCTTTCAGATATTGGTGATGAAAATTTGCTGTCTGGAGAAAAACCACTGTTATTTGATGAATGGCAAAAAATACCAGAATTATGGGACTATATTAGAAGTTTCATTGATGAAGTTTCCGGGAAAGGACTTTTTGTACTGACAGGATCAGCAAAACCAATTGAAGACAATAAACGTCATACAGGAACTGGCCGCATTAAAATAATTGTAATGCGTACAATGAGTTTGTGGGAAAGCAAGGAAAGTAGTGGTGAAGTCTCTTTGAAGTCATTGTTTGATAAGAGTGCGAAAATATCTGGAAAGAACAAGTATCAGCTGAAAGATATTGCTTATATAATTTGTCGAGGGGGTTTCCCAAGTGCGGTTGTAGAAAAGGACAAAGATATTGCTTTAAATTATGTAAAGGATTATGTAGACACATTAGTTACAGCCGATATCACAAATGTTGATGATATTAACAGAAATCCCAACAGAGCAAGAGCGATTTTAAGATCATATGCACGAAATGTTTCAACTCCTGCAAAAATGACGACAATATTGAAAGACATTGAAGCGAATGTTGATGTTCAAGATGTTAGAACTGTAGATTCATATTTGAGTGCATTTTCAAAACTATTTGTGATTGAAGAAACTACTAGTTGGACACCTAAATTACGATCAAAAACAACAATTAGAACAACAAGCATAAAACACTTTATTGATCCATCTATTGCAACAGCGATTTTAGATGCTACTCCTAACGATTTAATGAGTGATTTAAACACTTTTGGTTTGTTATTTGAAAATCTTGTCATACGAGACTTAAAGATTTATTCTCAGTCATTAGAAGGTATTGTATATAACTATCATGACTCTTCCGGTTTAGAAGCAGATGCAATAATACATTTGAAAGATGGACGATGGGCGCTAATAGAAGTGAAAATTGGAGGTGAGAAACTTATCAATGAAGGAGCTGAAGCATTGAAAAAAATCGCAGATAAAATCAACTTAGAAAAAATGAATAAACCTTCGTTTATGGCTATTATCACTGCAAGCGACTCATTTGCTTATAAAAGAGAAGATGGTGTCTATGTTATACCAATTGCGTGTTTGAGACCATAGAAATGTTTCGAAATCAAATAATTAATCCATTGTGAGCAACCAGTAACACGAAACATTTACGAAATAAACTAACATCAAAATAAGATAGTTTTTGTCTATCAAATCATCATATACTTTGTAAGGGTCTGAATTACTTAATTACTTCCCAACGATTGTTACATCAACACTATTTTAAGCAATTGCTTACCTTCAAGACCCAACTCAATCAATTTGAGATAGCCTCCAGGCTGCAATAGTTCACCAACAATTCTGTCTGGCTCACTCAAGTCTCTTTCGATCACATGTACCCGGCGTCCGTCCTGT
>CAYZMP010000072.1:0-4308 GCA_964479585.1 uncultured Erysipelothrix sp. | reverse complement strand
ATAAATATAAGGTTTGTTTGTTTTTTATGATAGAAATAATATCTGTCTTTTCCCAGTCTTGAGGCTCAAGGATATTTTTCGCTCTTTTTTTATCAAGCTCAACACAAACAACAGTTGGCTGATACTGCTCTATTGCTTGTTTAACGTCTTCCACACTTTGTGCAGAAACATGTGCTGTTTTAACTAAGATAACAATCTTATCTTGACACTGTATTTGTTCAATCGATGCGTTCATAATTCCTTCTTTCATACAATATCTATTATACTATCATAATTTGTGATGCACACCTAGTTTTAATGACACTTGAGAAATTTAAGGTTTCGTTGTAAAATGGATTGATTTTATATTATCGATTTAGATTTGCATATATAGATTTATGGTATAATAAATTGTACTGAAGGAGGCTTGCTTATGCTCAACAATGCGACCATACAAAACGTCATCCAAAGTTTGCGAATGATTTTGGATATCGCACTAATGTGGCTATTAATTTACTATACAATGAAAATTGTACGGAATAATTCTCGTACAATTCAAATATTTAAAGGTATAGTATTCATTTTAATTGTTAAATCACTGTCCACATTCTTTGGATTTAGAACTGTTGCATGGATGGCAGATATGTTTATTCAATGGGGGTTTTTAGCTGTCATTATCATATTTCAGCCAGAAATTCGTTCACTACTTGAAAAGCTTGGCAAATCAAGTGTTTTTACTCGTATCTCAACATTAACGGGTAATGAAAAAGAACAATTAGTGGATGAACTTGTTTTAGCCGCAACACAATTGAGTGAAGATCAAATAGGAGCTTTAATCACTATCGAGCAATCTCAATCATTAATTGATTATATTCGTACCGGTTCTCCGATGAATTCACTTGTAACTTCAGATGTATTACGGTCTATCTTCTCAACTAGCACACCTATTCATGATGGTGCAGTAATTATTCAAGGAGATCGTATATCATGTGCATCAGCATATTTTCCTCCAACTAACTTAGAATTACCTTCTCGTTATGGCGCAAGACATCGTGCTGCTTTAGGGATAAGTGAAATTACAGATTCAATAACAATTGTAGTTTCTGAAGAGACTGGAAAGATTTCAGTCGCAGAAGTTGGGAATTTAATTCCAATGGATGAAGAGAAACTTAGAGAATACTTAAATAAAATGATTATCGAAGAAGAAGTTGATGTAGAACTTCAAAATGAAAAATCAAAACGAAGCTTCTTTTCCAATAACAACAACATTGAAGTTGTTGTAGAAGAACAACCTCAACAAGGGTCTTCACAACCAAAAGCAAAAAAAGAATCAACACCTTTTTTACAAAGAATCTTTGTAAAAAAGAGTAGTGATGATTTAACGGAAGAAATCAAAGAAGAAGAAAACAAACAGGGTTCTACAAATTCAAATGAAGCAAGTAAAAAAGAAGAGTTTGTAAAAAATGATGATGAAAAAATCGAAGTAGAGAAAATAGAATCTACTACCTCTGAAAATCATACGGATGAAAACAAAGGAGGTGACTATAATGGCTAAAAAGAAACCAGAAATTAAAAATGCTCAAGATAAGACCGAATTAGCAAAGCAAATTGCTTCTCGTAGTAAAAAGGTTGCACGCACCTACGCCAGTATAGAAACATCTGTTGTTCGTGTGATTCGTTGGTTGAGTTCTGTCGTTGATAAGTTTATGTTTAATAACCGTTATGGAAAAGTTGTGTCATTAGTGCTCGCGTTTTTATTGTATTTGAGCATCAACTTTGGTGGTGAAGGATTTTTTGAATCAGGAGTGTCTGGTTCAGGAGATACAATTAACAATATTCCATTAACTGTAGTCGCCAATAATGAAGTATATGAAATTAGTGGCTTACCAGAAAGTGTAAGTGCACTTGTAGTTGGTGATTTAGCGGATATTCAAATGACTAAAAATCAAGGAGATTATCGTGTTGTGGCAGATTTAACAGGGTTAACAGAAGGAACACATCAAGTTAGTTTACTTGCACAAAACTTCTCGCCTCGTGTTAGTGTTGCCATTAATCCATCCACTGCAATTGTAACAGTAGAGCGTAAAATCTCATCACGATTTACGCTTGATTATGATTTTGTAAATGTTAATAAAATGGATTTAGAGTATGTATTATCAGAACCAGAGCTTGAACTAAATGAAGTTATCATTCGAGCTGCTGAGGATACAATTAGTGAAATTTCATTTGTTAAAGCGTTTATTGATGTAGAAGGAGTGACGGAAACCTTTACAAAAGAAGTTCCGATTGTAGCGTATGATCAACAAGGAAGACGTGTCAATGTTGATATTATTCCTTCTGCCGTTCGAGCTACTGTCAATGTTTCTTCTCCAAGTAAAACAGTACCGGTTATTGTTGATCCTGTTGGAGAAATTCCAAATCAACAAGCCATTGATACCATCGTCATGGATCATGAATCAGTAACGTTGTTTGCACCTGATAGTGTGTTAGCTCAAATTAATGAACTACGAGTACCTATTAACGCAACAACATTAACATCAGATACAAACATGGTGTATACATTGTCTTTACCATCTGGTGTAAGAAAATCTTCTGTGACTCGAGTTAATTTAGAAATAACATTAACAGAAGGAACAAGAAGAGTGTTTGAGCAAGTACCTATTAACTACCGATTCAATAACGCTGGTTATCGATTCACATTGTTAGATCCTGAAGATGCCTACACTGATGTCGAAGTCTTTGGAGCAACATCACGAATTGAGAGTTTAACCATTGATGATATTCAAGTGTATATTGATATGTTTGATATCGATCTTGGTCAACAAATGGTTCCACTAAATGTGGAAGGACCGACTTCTTTAGTACAAATAATAACAGAGAAATCTGAAATAGAAATTGATGTAATACGATAGCGAGGGAATATTATGGGACGATATTTTGGAACTGATGGTGTGCGTGGTGAAGCAAACAAAACACTTACTGTGCATACTGCATTTAAGATTGGATTGTATTTAGGTCATTACTTTAGCAATGATCATAAAGGAAGAATACTTATTGGAAAAGATACACGCATTTCTTCTTCCATGTTAGAACACGCGTTAGCGGCAGGGATTTGTAGTGGAGGATCCGATGTGTATTTAATGCATGTTGGACCAACTCCAGCGGTAGCGTACTTAACTAAACATCATCACTTTAATGCAGGTGTTATGGTTTCTGCTTCGCACAATCCGTATTATGATAATGGAATTAAAATCTTTGATGAAAGTGGAACAAAGATTTCTGAAGAGATTGAGCAAAAACTAGAAGATTTTATTGATGATGAATTTAAAATTCCTTTAGCAAACGATACAAAAATAGGGGAAATTATCGATTATCGTAGTGGGCTTGAAAGTTACATTGATTGGTTAGATTCTTTGTTTGAGGTCGATTTAACAAATACAACTGTTGTTATTGATGCAGCTAATGGCAGTGCGACAACAACCGCAAAAGCATTGCTTGAACGGAAAAATGCTACTGTGATTTCGATGTATGATCAACCAAATGGTGTTAACATAAACAACCATTGTGGTTCAACACACCCTGAAAGCATTCAAAAAGCAGTTGTTGAAAACAAAGCAAGTTTTGGTTTTGCATTTGATGGTGATGCTGATCGATTGATTGCAGTTGATGAAAAAGGTCAGTTGGTTGATGGCGATAAGATTATGTTTGCTTGTGGTGTGTATTTAAATGCTAATCGTAAGCTCAAGCAAAACACTGTTGTAGCGACAGTCATGTCTAACCTTGGTCTTTTTAAAGCATTAAATCAAAAAAACATTTCAGTCATACAAACACAAGTTGGTGATAAGTATGTATATCAAAAAATGATTCAGGATGATTATACATTAGGTGGAGAACAGTCTGGTCACATCATCTTTAAAGATTTAGCCACAACTGGTGATGGGTTATTAACAGCGATGAAGCTAATAGAAGTTGTGTTAAAAACAAACACATCGTTATCATCGATTGTTGAGCCATGCAAATCTTTTCCACAAGTACTTAAAAACTTGCCTGTTAAAAATAAAAAAGTGGTGTTAGAAGATGATGAGATTAATGAATTGATATCGTCAATCAACGATGAGTTAAGCGACAATGGTCGAATATTGGTTCGTCCTTCAGGTACTGAATCATTAATTCGTGTCATGGTAGAAGCTGAAAGTGAAGACAAGTGTCATCACTATGTCGATAAAGTAATAGATAAAATAGTAATGAAAGGTTTGTAAGTTAAACAAATGCTTAAGGGGCTGTAACGAATAAATAGCTCCTAAATAAAACAAAGCAGAGAAATCTCAA
>CAYZMP010000071.1:0-4523 GCA_964479585.1 uncultured Erysipelothrix sp. | reverse complement strand
TTAATAATACCTTACTACTTTTTGATTTCGATTATTCCAAGTGTACTTGGGGTTATTATCTCGATGATAAGTTTGAGATTTGTTCCAGCCAAAGTATTTAACACAATTATACCTGTATTCACTTTTGCAATTAATGTTAGTTTTGCATTGATGTTTACACGTGCTCAAAGCATTTCAACTACGTATATTATTAGAATAATAGAGTTCTTTGAAAAACCATGGGTTTCTAATATGATACCACCAATATCGGGAATCAAATTGTTTTACTCATCGATTGTTACGGAATGGTCTTTGCTTACCTTTTTGCTATTGTTGCTTATAACCTTTGTACTCGTAGTTTTTGCATTTATTATATCAAAAAAATGGTACTTTGAAGGTTGGATGAGAAACCAACATGTAATAGAAGAAGTTGCGAAGAAGAAAAAAGTTAGGTCCAATCGAGGAAGTAGTTTTAAAAGTAAATCAATCATCGTTTGGATAGAAACAGAATGGAAGATGGCTATCCGAAATCATGAAATGTTAATGGGATCGATTTTTATGTTTTTGTTTTTTATCTTCGCAGTATTCACACTAACATATAGTAATCTCTTTTCAGAAAATCCGATAATAGGTGTTTCTATGCTTATAATGATTGCCTCAATAACAAATATTATGGCAATCTCAATATTGTTTATTCCAGCTGAGATAAAGAATGATAAAAACCTTTGGAAAAAGCGTTATTGGTTACTAAAAATTATGCCAGTCAATGAAAGAAAGATATTTAATATACAATGCAACATGTTCTTTATCCCAGCATTTATAATTAGTTTTTTAGGTATTATTGTGTATTCATTAGTGAGTGGGTTAAGCATAGGAATAATGATTCTTTCTACAATTAGTTTGTTTTTAGTTCTCTATAGCAGTTCAGCAGTATATGTTTGTGGGGAACTTGTTTCACTGACAGATTTTTTTGAGCAGTATGCTTTTTTTGGAAACCTAGCGACTTTCCTTATTCCTTTAATCTATGGTGTTTTCTCTTCAGGAATTGTCACACTTTACTTAGCGAAAGATTTTCTATCTCAAGTTGCTTTTTTATCGAGCATAAATGGTTTATTAAGTCTTCCAATAACAATAGTAATATCAGTGTTCACTGTAATTTTTACATTTGTTGTATCAAAACTAGTTTTTGAAAAAGTATGGAGAGAGTTGCAGATTTGAATATTCTGTACAAGCATGTTTAGTTTAGGGATTAAATTGAGAAAGAGTCTTAATCAATAATTAGCTACTGAGATTTTTTACATCATCATTGTGAGTAACAATCAAAGTACAGAGTATACGATGTATTGAGGTAATCTGATAGGAGAAAGAAGATGGATAAGAAGATTGGCTTAAAAAGAATTATTATATCGAACATGTTGATTGTTTTAGGAGCATCTATTCTAGCTATTGTAATAAAATCAACATTACCAGCTGATGTAAATGTAGAAGATTTTGATAGTACGCTCGTTAAACTGATAGGATTCCCAGCAGTAGCAACCTTATATTTTATTGTTTTGTATTCACATTGTGTAATGGTAATTCAGTATTTTGGGAAAAAATCGAAATTATCAAAACTTCAAATTGGTTTTCGATTTGGAGTAGTTTTTGCACTTATATATATTTTTGGAATGCAGGAAGTTGTTGTAGAAGCATCACCATTTGATGAATGGGGGTTCTCATTTGTTAAATATCAGTTCTTTATTGGTATAACCGATGCATTACCTGCATTTTTGCTGTGTATGGCTAGTTCTTATTTTACATTAAATGATGGATTCTCGATAAAACAAAAGCATCTATTGAGTATAATGGATAAGATTAATATAGTTATTTTTGTGACACTTACTTTTTTAATCCAACGAGCCATTGGTTATGAAATAGGTTTTTTGGATAGTAACATTTCTACTTTTCCAGTCCCTACATACTTGTGGACGATAATATTTGGTATTATTCTAGGGCTATCATATTTGTATTTATATCCGATTTTTTCGAAAGAACAAGATATATTTATACTGCCTTTCAAAATAGTTGTGCTAACTATTGGGGTGAACTGGATTGTTTTTAATAGCTTTATAGGTTTGATCTTTGATGGAGTCATGGTTCAAATGTTATTTAGAACAGGTATAGACATTCTAGTCTTTTATCTTTCTGTAGTAATAGTGCATATGTGGATAGTAAAAGTAAAAAATAGTACAACTTGATAAAACTCATGTTGTTTAGTTATCAGATTGGATAAGTTTAGACACAACTTCTTTTATCATCAATATTTCATGTTCTTTTAGAGAATCTACAGGAATTTCATACATAAATCTGGAAGAAATTCGAAGATGTCCTTTTACAGGGATACGATCATTTTCAAAAAATACATGAAAATATGCATTTTCAATGTAATCTAAAGTAGTTTTTGCAGCAATAACCTCAACTGAAAAACCATTCTCAGTATATTCAAATTCATTGATGATTACAGGTCTAATGTTACTTCTGTTAGAGCGAATGAATTTTCCACTTTCTATTAACTCTAACTCATATCGATTTAGATCATTATTGATTGGTGCATTACCAAGTAGTATTGACTCTTGATTGTAGCTGAAAATCGAGTTGCTTTTTATAGTAGCACACAATCCATAATCATCGATCCATGATACATCTATTTTATATTTTGTAGCGATGTAATCATCAGTACAAGTGCTAGTATACGAGTAAGAATTGAGAATTTCATTATATAGAAGATATGAAAACATGATTATAATTGAAACAGTAACTAGAGTAATAATAATAACTTTTTTCATGTAGTTTCTATTTTGCATATTGAAATGGATGTTAATTGCTAATTCAATATACAGTTCCTCTCGTATTTGTAGCTTTCCAAATAATTGTATCACAAATGTTTGATTTTGATTGATTGAGAAAATTACTTTGAAATGCTTTCACTTCATCACAACTTCTTTATGATTCTATCCTTTTGAAATCAATTGATTGTTTCAACCACAAATCGTTTATATTTTGAACGATCTAATGGCATTGTAATTTGTTCACATACCACTTTTAATAAAGGATGAATATCAAACTTTTCTAATTCTTTATTTATTCTTTGAGTGATGGAAACCTTTAATTCTTCTATATCTTCATCCTTTAAAGAATCCACAATAATAGTTAAGGATTGGTCATAGTGTTGCAAGACCTTGTACTCTCTAATGTTTTCAGAGGCAGTCATAATCCAACGACTCATTAAATCAGGAAAAATGTGTTGGATTGATCCATCTTTCTTTGTAAATGTCAGCACATCATCGTTTCTACCAAGAACATTCTTGATGGTTCTAAAATGACTTCCACAAGGACAAGGATCATCTAAGACAATTAAATCATTCATTTCATATCGTATAAGAGGTTGTGCTAAGTTGACTAGATTAGTTGCGATCATATGTTTCGCTACCACATGGGCATCAGTTACTTCTTTGTAGTCTTCATCTAAAAGTTCCACATAGACTAAATCTTCATTAATATGAAGCTTTCCATGTGAACATGCTGAGGCAAACTGACCCTCACTTGCTTGATATATTTCGATTAACTTGCACTTAAAGATAGTTTGTAGACGATGCTTCTCTTCTTTTTCTAATACTTCAGCATAAGTCACAATCATCTTCAAAGGTTTATTAATCAGATGTGCATAAGGAAGCAATAAACGGCATAGACTTGGTGGAGCCATTAATATGTTAATTTTATGGTTGTTTATATGATCAATAACTTCATTGATTGGAGTCATTGTAGAAAGATAATTAAGCGAAATAATTGGTGAGTTTATATCTTCAAAGCCTTGGGAAAAGACTCGAAGCATAAATAGAATTTTAAAAGGGAGATAACATAATAAAAGCCCACTACGAGCTAGAAACACATATGGAAGTTGTTTTGTTAGTGATTTTGGGGTAATGTAAATCCCTTTGTTTCCACTTGTTCCACTAGACAGCCCAATCACAAATTCATCATTATAATATCCTAGATAGTCTTTTTCTAACTCCTTCTTTAGTGCAAAACTCATAACCTCATCTTTAAACAAGCCTACAGTATTTAGGGAATCAAAGTTTTCCATCATGATGCGTTTGTTGATGATAGGTAGTTTTCTAAAATCACGAAGTGTTTCAATGTTGAACTCACCTAAAGTATGTTTGTAATATGTTGAGTGGTTATAAATGATTAAATAAGAGTACCCGGAAGTGTGCATGTAAAATTCCCCACACACAAACCTAACAGGTACTCTTTTTTGATACAATAATCACCATGAAAGGATGATTATTGTATGACAAAAATACTAATAGAACCCATAAGAAACCTCGAAGATTTATTGATGTTTAGTAAAGCCTACCAGAAAGGAATGATACAATTGAATATCACAAAAATCGCAAAGCATCTAAAAAAAGATCGTAAGACAGTAAGGAAATATTTAATGGGAGAAGTCCCAAAGAAAACAAGACAACGACAAAAATATCTTGATGAACATCGAGAGTATATCG
>CAYZMP010000070.1:0-4922 GCA_964479585.1 uncultured Erysipelothrix sp. | reverse complement strand
GTAAAAAAATTTCATAATTAAAATACTTAACATTTTAGTGGAAGCATGTTATATTATAGACGGATATCCATTGAACGATTCCCCCCACCCACGTTCATTGGATTCCTTTTTTTTGTTTTTTTTATATTTTAGGCACTCATTTTGAAATGCTTCTTCATTTCATCTATACTTAAGTTGAGAGAAAATGGAGGAGTTAACATGAGAGAATCACTTTCCTTTGTCGTAAGCGGAGAAGCTGGGCAAGGATTAGCAACGATTGAAGAATTTTTGGTGGAGGGACTATCCAAACAATATTATGTGTTTTCATCAAAAGAAGTTATGAGTCGTGTTCGTGGTGGGAATAACACCTTTGAACTACGAGTATCAAAAGATCCAATTTATGGTATAACTCATAAAATTGATTATTTGTTTTTATTGAATGACCATTCGTTTTATCGTTTAACCAAACGAATGAAAGATTCGACAGTGGTCATAGGTGAAGAATCATTTATGAGTGATAAGGAAAAACAAGAATCACAAGTTACCTATGAGACACTAGAGTTAACAAAGCTTGCGAAAGAAGCAGGATCGCGATTGTTTGCCAACACTATTTTGTTTGGATATATCGCTGGTATCTTAGAGTTAGATAGTGAAATAGGTCATCAACTTATTCATGAAAAATTTATTTCTAAAAGTGAAAAAATAGTAGAAGATAACCAACAAGCATTTGATGTAGGTTACAAATTAGGAACTGAATACAAAGCACCATTAAAAATCAAAAAACCAGAGAAAATTGAATCCTTTAAAACTATGGATGGTAATACAGCACTTGGTTTTGGATTATTAGGTGGTGGTGTTAATTATATTGCATCCTATCCAATGTCTCCAGGAACAACCATTCTATCCTTTTTATCTGAAAAGGGTGAAGAGTTTGGTGTGCTTGCAGAACAAGCAGAAGATGAAATCGCGGCACTGAATATGGCGATTGGTGCTGGATATGCCGGAGCAAGAGGAATGATCACAACAAGTGGTGGTGGTTTTGCCTTAATGAGTGAAGCACTTAGCTTAGCAGGTATTACAGAGTCTCCAGTAGTTATGCACATTGCTCAACGTCCAGGACCAGCAACTGGATTACCAACAAGAACCGAACAAGGTGACTTAAACTTAGCGGTATACGCAGGTCATGGTGAGTTTCCACGTATTGTCTTAGCACCGGGTAATTTAGAAGATGGATTGAAACTTGGTCAAGTTGCTTTTTATTTAGCCGATAAATACCAAGTACCTGTCTTTATATTATCGGACCAATATTGGTTAGAATCGATTCGTCAGATTAAACTAGAACCACTATCTGACAAATACTTAGAAACTTTTGTAGTAAAAAGTGAAAAAGACTATAAACGATATGAGTTAACAGAATCAGGACTAACACCTCGTGCAATACCTGGTTATGGTGAGGGGTTTGTTAAAGTGGATAGTGATGAACATGATGAGTCAGGTCAAATTACTGAAGACTTTGATATGCGTGTTGCAATGCAAAATAAGCGAATGAAACGTCGTGAAATGCTATTAGAAGATTATCAGGAAGCAGAACTATTTGGACCAAAAGACTTTAAACAACTTATTGTTGGTTGGGGATCCACCTATGGTGTATGTCGTGAATTTGTTGAGTCGACTGATTATAGTGATGTTGCTTACTTATATATTAAACAACCATTTCCATTATCGAAAGATTTGCTGAAATACTTTGAACAATCTGAAAATACAATTGTTATTGAAAACAATTACACAGGTCAATTCGCCAACTTGCTAACCTTGGAATTAAATGTTGTGGCTGACCACAAAATTAACAAATACAATGGTGAACCATTCTTTGTCGATGAAGTGGTTGAGCTTTTAGAGGAGGTATTATCATGAGTAAATTCGATTTCGAACATAAATTAGATATTGCGTGGTGTCCAGGATGTGGTAATTTTCCACTACGTCAATCAATACTAAAAGCGCTAGATGAACTTGATTTAGAGCCAACCAATGTTGTCTTTACATCGGGTATTGGTCAAGCCGCAAAAATGCCACAATACATTGATGCCAGTTACTTTAATGGTTTACATGGTAGAGCAATGCCAGTAGCCCAAGCGATTCAATCGGTAAACCCAGAGTTAACGGTTATTGCTGAAGGTGGTGATGGCGACATGTATGGAGAAGGTGGTAATCACTTTATTCATAATGTTCGTCGTAACCCTAATCTTACTCATATTGTTCATAACAACATGATCTATGGTTTAACAAAAGGGCAAGCATCACCTACTTCACCGAAAGGATTAAAAACATCCGTGCAGTTTACTGGTGTGTATAATGAACCAATTAATCCAATAGTACTTGCTTTATCATTAGGTGCTTCTTTTATTGGTCGAGCCTTTACGGGTGATGTAGAACAAACAAAAGAAGTCATTAAAGCAGCAATCACACACAAAGGGTATGCTTTAGTTGATATTTTCCATCCGTGTGTTACCTACAACAAAGTAAACACATTCCAATGGTATAAAAATCATACATTCTGGTTGGATGAAAGTCATGACCCAAGTGATTTTGATAAAGCAATGAAATTAGCGCAAGATCAAGAAAATATGGCACTTGGTGTACTTTATAAAAATGAAAATACGGTTGTCTTTGATGAAGCACATCCAGTTTATCAAAACGATAAAACTCCAATTGTAAAACGTAAACGTGATATTAAGCAAGTAAATGATGCATTGCTGAAATAACTGAAAATGACACTTCTTAAAAAGGAGTGTTTTTTCTTGCACTTGTGTGTGTAGTGAATTAGACTTAAAGTATGAAAACATTAAATAATTCTCTACACCAATTAAAAAAGAGAAAGCAAACAGACAGTATTAAGTGGGATTTGCATTATAAAATGGGCTATGACAACGATGTGATACCCATGTGGGTTGCGGACATGGATTTTATAAGTGAACCTCATGCTAGTGAAGCATTAGCTAACTATGCAAAACATGGTTTATTTGGGTATACACTTGAACCTGAAGATTATCGCTTTGCTATTGATCAGTGGTGCATGACTCGTCATCAAGTCGATGTATCGAAAGCAAAACTGATTACAAGTTTAGGGGTAGTGAATGCTATAGCCGTGATCATTCAAGCATGTACCAAACAAAATGACGATATTTTAATAATGGAGCCAGTATATCATCCTTTTAGAAAGATGATTGAAATTAACAAAAGAAACTGTGTTGTTAGTGCGTTGAAACTAAACCACAATCATTATGAAATGGATTTTGATGATATCAGACAGAAAATAAGAGAGCATCATGTAAAAATGATCATTTTTTGTTCTCCCCACAATCCAGTAGGACGGGTGTGGACAAAAACAGAACTTATCCAACTGGCCGATTTATGCAAAGAATACAATGTCCTTTTATTAAGCGATGACATTCATATGGATTTTATTTATCCAAAGCATAAACATCATATGATTATCTCCCTCAATGATGAGTATAAAAATTTTGTGATTACCACTATTTCAGCTTCAAAAAGCTTCAATCTTGCGGATACTCATGTTGCTCAAATCTTGGTGTTTAATGACAACATTGCGTCAAAAATACAACATCACTTCGATAAGCTTGGTTTAAATCGATCAAGCAAAATGGTGCAAGAGATGCAAAAAGAAGCATATTTGCATGGAAGTCAGTACATGGATGAGGTTATGAGTATTGTTGTAAACAATGCGCAAATTGTAAAAGAGATTTTAAAAGACACAAAAATTAAGATCATAGAACCAGAAGGAACATATTTATTATGGTTAGATTTTAGAGCGTATCATAAAAAAGCTTCACAACTCATGGATATGTTAATCAATGATGCAAAGGTTTGGCTGATTAATGGAGCAACTTTTGGTGATAGTGGCGAAGGCTTTTTTAGAATGAACATCGCAACTAGCAGTGAGCTTGTAACAAAAGCATCCAAGCAAATAAAGGAAACGTTTATTGCTTTGGTTTAATAATAGGTAGTTTGTTTTTTAAAGTTGATATTTCAACTTCATAAATATCTCCACCATCTTCACCATCAACACTCCATAGTAATGGGGTTTTTGATGTAATTTTTACTTTTTCGATGTGTTTTAAAACGATCGAAGGATGGTTGTAATCTCTTTTTCTTAATGCTCTAAGTGTTTCCACTAAGTCTTTAGGATTATGAGGAAAACGAATATATACCATATCTAAATATCCATCATCTAAACTAACTTGATCAAAGGTAAAGTTAAGTAAACCACCAATAGAACGTGCATTTGCTACAGCAAAAAAGATCACTTCTTCATGAATGATTTCGTTGTTTATTTCAATTGTGATTGCATAGTTTTTTAATGTGTGAAGATGAGAAAAAGAAGTAAGGATATAAGCATAGTATCCAAGCATGTTTTTAAGCTTTTGGCTTGTTTTAATAGCAACCGATGTATAAGCACCAAAAGCAGCAACATAACTAAAGTACTGATCATTAAACTGGCCAATATCCACCAATGAAACTTCGTGTTGATTAATAATGCTTAGCGCATTTTTTTGAGATACTAAGATGTTGTGTGTCCGAGCAAAATCATTGGTTGTGCCAGTTGGTATATAACCGATTGGCAATTGAATGTTTGTTTTCATCATTCCTGTGATGACACGATTAAGTGTTCCATCACCACCAATGGCAATGATCATGTCAAAATCTTGATGGTACTTCTTGACGATTTCTTCAGCGTTTGTTTTTTCGCTCGTTAAAAAAAAGTAAGGTTCAATGTGTTCGTACTCACTAATGAGCTGATAATAATACGCCAATCGGTTTTTTTTCGTTAAGCGACCAGCGTTGGGATTTAAAATAACCATGGTTTGTAGCATGTTTTCACCTACAACTATCATAATGAAAATAGCTGACAAGTACAACCTATA
>CAYZMP010000069.1:0-4953 GCA_964479585.1 uncultured Erysipelothrix sp. | reverse complement strand
CACAGAGGGAATTTTCGATAAAAGCATTTGAGCCAATATTTCTTGACAGCTATGACTTCCTCTTAACACATGTTGAAACCGTCTGTCTGCTGACAAGAAAATAAATGTAGTTGCCTTTGGAAATGGCGTATTTACGCTGTTTTCAGGGGCTTCTTTATTTTTTGGATGTGTGTAAATTGATAGGTTTTAGGTGTTTTTAATGTGATAGGAAACTCACCCACCAAGCCATCAAAGAGAGAAAGAAAGGACAGCTATACACCATCACGAGGGAAGTGATTTTAAAGGATGGAGTGTCCATAGATTTTGCTCAGGATTCTTTCAAAGATCAGCCTTGGATTTCACATGAAGATGGAGGCATCAACCAAAATGGAGAGGTCAGGTGTATCCGCGTCGTGAATATCGATACCGGATAAAAAATTTTTTTAAACGGAGAAGGATACGCATATGGGCGTTACGTTGGCCTTGAACCGCAAAAACTGAAGAAAATCAAAGGCAGGCTTTATGGCCTTTTTCTTCTTAGAAATTTTATAACGCATATAAACTCGTTGATAAATAATTTAAACAGTGATATAATGCACTTAAATACCCGCGTTGGAATTCGGATGCGGGTAAAGAGGTGCGATATGATTAAAAAACAAAAAATAATTGATGAGTTTGAAAAACATGGCGGTATATTGAAAACATCAGAGCTGAAAGAACTGGGTCTGAATAGTCGTCAAATTAAAAAGCTTTTTGAAGAAGGAGAAATATCAAAAATAAAGTATGGTTACTATGAACTCAGTGATGAAGTGAACCCAGAGGAAGTAATCATAGCAAGACTATTTCCCGAAGCGGTTATATTTCTCGAAAGTGCACTCCTGCATTATCATTATACGGATAGAATTCCAACAGCGTGGCAAATAGCGGTGGACAGAGATAGTGAAAAAAGCCAATATGACATTGAGTACCCACTTGTAGACCCATACTACCAAGAACCGAAATTTCTTAGTATAGGTGTTACAACATTTGAAGTTCAAGGTGTTGAAGTCAGAATTTTTGATCGGGATCGTACCATGTGTGATATTATGCGCTATGAAAAGAAACTCGAAAAAGAAGTTTTCACCAATGCGGTAATGCGATACACCAAAGACCCACAAAAAAACATCAGGCGTTTATTTGAGTATGCTGAGATGTTTAATATCACTAAAAAAGTTCAATCGCAGGTAGGGAAGTGGCTATAATGGCTTATTCAAGTGCGTCTATACTGGCAAGATTAAAGAATAAAGCGAAAGCAGAAGGTATCGCGTTTCAACAACTATTAAATTTATTTTTTCAGGAAGAGTTCATTCGAAGGCTGGCTCAGAGTCATTATAGAGAACATCTCATCCTCAAAGGTGGTTTTCTCTTATATTCAATTAGTGACTTCACAACAAGACCTACGGTTGATACTGATTATTTACTTAAGAATCATTCTAATGAGCTGAGTTCAGTAGAAGAATTAGTTCGATCTATCATAGCAGCGAAAAGTGATCATGGGTTCATGGAAATTGAAATAAGAAGCGTTGAACCAATCAGTGAGATAAAAGAGTATCACGGCATACGCGTAAATCTGATAGGTCTTATGGGCAAAACGAGAACACCATTCAGTATTGATTTTGGTGTGGGAGATACAATCGTTCCAGCTCCACTTGCAAGAACACTCCCTGTTTTACTTGATGGGTTTGAAAAACCAACAATTCTTACCTATTCTTTAGAATCAACAATATCGGAAAAACTTGATGCTATTGTTCGATTCATGGAATTAACGGGACGTATGAAAGATTTTTATGATATCTATTACCTTGCGACCTCCTATAATTTTGAAGGAAGAAAAGTCCAAGAAGCGATATATGAGACCTTTTCAAACAGGGGAACACTAATAGAAAAAGATTCAGTTCAAGTCATTGAGAGGCTGATTATGAATGATGCGATTGGTAATAGATGGGATATATTTTGTAAGAAGGTATTGAAATATGAGTTAAATCTGGATATTGTTATTCAGTTGATTATTACTTTCCTCGATCCACCTTTTCAAGCAGTGATAAAAAAAGATGCTTTCATGAAGGATTGGGACTCAACTCGAAGAGAATATAAATAAGAAAAAGGGAAAAATGAAATGCACTTAATTATCCGCACCGATATGATGAATGCGGGTAATTAAGTGCATTTTAAATACATAAAAACTGATATACCACCAGCTATTAGAGTGCGTTAGAGTCATATATGTAAGCACCAAAACGCAAGGAGGTATGAAAACGGACAGAAAAGAAATAATCAAACAACTGGGAGAGCATTATGAGAAATTGCTGGTTGTACCTGCTGGAAGTATTGACAGCGATATAAACATAAAGCCGCAAGGACATATTTATTATGCAAGTTAAGTAAACTGGGATACGGAGCTTGAGAAAGTGCCTAAGTTTGAAGAACCCCCAATTGAATCTGACACTTTAGTTTCAATGGAGGGATAGGAAATAATTATTTACCCCTGTAGACGTTGAAATTTTAAAATTGTATAAGACTAACGTGATACCGCATGTTGAGACGGTTGTTTTGATGAAGCATAAATTTTAGAATTTTAAAATGACCAATGTATAAAGACATAGATGGTATCGCATAAATTTAAACAACATGTGTGGTTTTAAGTATATTAACATCCATTATTTTCAAGCAGTTGGTACTTTATTGCAGATGTTGTTGTATGATAAAATTTTATTGAATTTAAAGATCAAACAAGTGTAATATGATACAAGTTTAGATGCATTAGTTTATTAATGATAGGAGAAAATCAAATGAAGGATGTTATTTTTAAAGTTCTAACAAAAGATGATGTGTCTAAGATGAGTGATTTACTGCTTAATAGACAGAAGATTGAGAGTGAGCATTTTCACTTTTTAAACAATAGCATTCTAAATAAGCAATTTCTTGAGGAGCTATTGCATAGTAAGTTTTTAGATCATCATGTAATTGGTATTGGTGCAATTTATCAAGAGAAACTTTTGGGGTATATTTTTGGTGAAGTAGTTATTAGTAATCGAATTGGTAGAGCCATATGGGTACCATATGAAGGTGTGGCAATTTTAGAGGATCAATTATCAAAACTGTTGAGAATACTTTATTCGAAAGTGTCTGAACTATGGATAAAACATGGCTGTTTTAATCACAATATTTTAATACCAATGGCAACCAATATGTATTATGAAGCTTTCGTAAATTTAAGTTTTGCCATTGAGCAGGTGTATGGTGTCATGGATGTGCATGCCTATATGCCTTTTAAAGAATCAGAAGATGTTTCAATTAGGATAGCAGAAGAAAAGGATAGAGAAGTGATAAAAAGTATGTCTAGCATACTTTCACATTATCAAAATCAATCTCCAGTGTACATTCCTGCCTTTCCGGAAGTTATAGAAAACACAAGACTTGCTTTTGAACGATTAGTTGATGAAGAAGATGTACTAGTTTTACTTGCACAAATAGATAATCTCGATTGTGGATTTTTCGAATATGAAAAGATAAATCCAAGCCTAATGAACCCTGAAAACAGCATTGAGTTGTGTACAGCAGGAGTTGTAGCCTCATACATGTCAAAAGGTGTGGGCAAAAAACTTATGAATGAAGGAAACGAAATAATTAAAAAGATGGGTTATAATTACATTGTAACTGATTGGAGAATCACAAATCTTGCTTCTTCATCGTTTTGGCCAAAATGTGGATTTAATCCAATAGCGTATAAAATGGTTCGTCAAATTGATTCAAATAATGCTTGGGCTACCTTTGATAATCCAAGTATACACGTAAAATCATTAGGATAAGTCATTTGTGTTTTATATTGTGTTGTTGTTGAATTAAAGATACAACCATTGTAATAATAGTGCATGGTTAAAAATGGAGAAATTTATGTGGAAGAATGTATCTAATCCATGGAAAAAAGCCTTTGAACTGGCATGGGAGTCATACAAAAGAAATAGCATACCAATTGGTAGTGTGATTGTAAATGAACTAGGAGAGTTTGTTTCTTTTGGTAGAAATCAAATTTATGACCTAAGTAGTACACATAGCCTTGCCGGAAGTGTTATGGCACATGCTGAAATGACAGCTTTTAGTACACTTAAAGAAAAAGATCATCCAAATATTCGACAATATGCATTGTATTCAACGATGGAACCATGTCCTATGTGCTTTGGAACGTGTGTTATGATGAACATACGAAGTATTTATTATGCTAGTGAAGATGCATTTGCAGGAGCAACAAAACTAAGCAACAAACTAAATTACATCGCTAATAAAAACATTGTGAGTGTTTGTGTAGGTAAGGATCTTCAAGCTTTTCAACTTATGCTGCAAACTGCATTTGAAGAAAGCAGACAACATCCTAGAAAACATCAAATCTATAAAGCGTGGTCTTTAAGTGACAAAAAAGCTGTAGTATTAGGACAAAAGCTTTTTAAAGAAGGAGTTTTTGATCCATCTTTATCAATTGATGAAGTTTATAATAATGCATTAAATAAATATCATTTATATTCTGATTAGCATCATAAAATTGTAATCAGTGGAAAGTAATCAAACCATGAACACAAAAAGAGAAACTGTAAAGCAGAAATTACTCGAGTTAAAACAAAAAAGTTTTAAAGTTAACAGCGAAACAAACATAAGAGATGTTTGTTTTGATATGCTTTCTTTTATTGGAGATGTTGATCCGGTTTTACGTGATGAATATATTTATGAAGCTTTTTATAATTGGTTAATCATTTACGATGTAATTGATCATGTTACGTTAAAAGAGTTATGTTTTAAAATATCCGATGAAGAACATTTATTTTTAAACATATCAAGTTTCTCGACAGATGATGTTTTTATGCGATCATTTTCAGTATTGATTTTGAGTGTCATGCTCAATTATCAAAGTAAACATTCATTTTTAGATAAAGAAGAATTTAA
>CAYZMP010000068.1:0-5148 GCA_964479585.1 uncultured Erysipelothrix sp. | reverse complement strand
GGGCTATGCCCGCAAATGAAAAACCACTAGCTAAGCTAGTGGATACTTATTGATTATGATAAATTTTACACAAACTTAATAAAGTAAGTACAATTTTATGTTATTATACATAATATAAAATGTGAGGGTAGATTATGATAACAATTAATGAACTTGTGAAAGACTATAAGGAATTACGAGCTGTTGATCATTTGAATCTAGAGGTAAAGCAAGGTGAGTTTTTTGCTTTTTTAGGTCCAAATGGAGCTGGTAAATCAACAACAATCAACATGTGCACTACGTTATTAGAACCAACTGAAGGTAGTATTGCAATCAATGGATTTTATGTAGGTAAAGATGATAGTGAAATTAGAAAATCAATCGGTGTTGTATTTCAACATTCATACTTGGATGATCGTTTAACCATAAAAGAAAACATGCAAATTAGAGCAAGTTTTTATGGTTTAACTAAACAACAGTTTGAAACAAAGTATAAAGAGCTTGATGAGTTAATTAGTTTAAAAGACATAGAATCAAGACCTTATGGTGTTTGTTCGGGGGGTCAAAAAAGAAGAGCAGATATTGCACGAGCTTTGATTCATTCTCCTAAACTGTTATTTTTAGATGAGCCAACGACAGGACTAGACCCACAAACAAGAAAAAAGGTGTGGGATGTGATGAAGAATCTCAATAGAAAACTTGAGATGACAATTTTCTTAACGACACATTACATGGAAGAAGCAGAAAAAGCGGATCGTGTGGCTATTATTGATTATGGTAAACTAGTTGCTTGTGATACACCTTTACGTTTAAAAAATGAGTACACATACAGTATTGTAAAAGCAGAAGTTAAAGATAAAGAAGCATGGATGAAATTACTAATAGAAAAAAACTACAAAGTTAAGCTAAAGCAAGATCGATTGCACATTGTATCTAATTCCACAAAAGACTCTTTGGTTGTCATTGATATATTAAAGGATGCATTGTTGTCCTTTGAAGTTGTGGAAGGAAATATGGATGATGTATTTTTAGCTATTACTGGAAGAGAAATAAGAGAGGATTAATATGAATGTAATCTTACAATTAAGCAAACGCCATTTACTTATGTTTTTTAGAAATAAAGCAGATGTGTTTTTCTCGTTCTTATCGGTATTAATAGTTTTGGGTTTATACGTATTCTTTTTGCAGGATATGACCGTTGCTAATGTTAAATCCATTATTGGGCAAGATGTTGTTGGTGTGGACGCACTTATTCATGCATGGTTGTTTGCAGGGTTATCAGCAATATCTACAATGACACTATCGATTGGGTTGTTATCAAGAATGGTAAGTGATAAAGAAAAGAAAGTGTTTAATGATTTCTTAGTTGCTCCAATTAAACGACATGAGTTGTTTTTGTCTTATATTTTATCTACGTTTATTGTGGTTGTTTGCATCTCTTTGTTCACATTAGTTCTTGGTCAAATCGTCATAGTGATAAGTGATGGTTCTTGGTTTAGTTTTATACAATGGATTAGAATCGTTGGTGTATTACTATTAGTAAGCATCTCCTCAATTATGATGATGCTCTTTATTATTTCTTTTATAAATACAGAGTCTGTCCTTTCCTTTTTATCTACAATTGTTGGTACACTCATTGGTTTTGTGATTGGTGCTTACATTCCAATTGGTGTTATGCCAAGTGCTGTGGCGATTTTTTCTAACTTGTTACCCATTGCACACGGAGCTGCATTATTAAGACAAGTTTTGATGCAACCAAGTATCGATGTTGTCTTTGCTAATGCGCCAGTAGTTGCTTTAGAACAATACAATAAGTTTCAAGGTGTCGAGTTGTACTTAAATGATACAAAAATTACTGGGAACATAATGATTATTTATTTGATAATGAGTACTATCATTTTCATGGCATTAAATGTTTGGCGTTTTAAGAAAATGAAAATATAAAAACACAGACAAAATCTGTGTTTGTGACTGTTGATGTTTCATTGACAGTCTTTTTTTATTATATTAAAGGTTGAAAAGTTGTTTAATCTACTAGATCACCTATGTTTTTAATAGTGAGAATATACATGATATTAGCAATTAATCCACCAATGATTACAAAGAATCCAATAACAGGAAACGCAATAAAAAACATCGACACAACATCCACAAGCACGATTACTTGAAACAATGTATAAAGTTTTTTATTTAAGTCACTTTCCATTCTATTGATTGAAATAATCGTTTTTGTAAGATGAAATAAAAAGATTAGATGTAAAACCAAATTAGATAGTGATAACAATAGACCAAGCCATAAATGTGATGTATTTAAAAATAATGAAATTCCAAATAAATCGATGAAAAACAAAACAAGTGTAAAGATAAATAAAACGATTGTTAGACGTTTTATAGTATTTAAATGTACATTTTCAAAGTGAGTTTCAAACCGCAATAATCCTTGATAGATTAGTCCATATCCTAAAAAGTTAGGAATCAAATTAAGGATAAATGCATCTTCTAATCGAATCGTGAAGTTAAGCACTACAAATAGTAATCCAAAGACAATGTGTTTAAATCCGTTGTTTTTCATGATGTTTCCTCTTTTAAATGAAAACCCTCAATGGTTATTGAGGGTAAAATCTTATAATCCGCACTTTAACTGTGCATTACAGTTAGTACAAGTATTACAACCACCTATTTCTTCTACAATTCCTTCTAAACAAATAGGACAAATGTTTCCGATTTCATTTCCAATATCACGATCTTGACGATCGCTTCTTAAATCAGTTTTCTTTTTCTCTTCTAATTTTTCTTTAACAGGTACACCAAAGTCTTTCACTAAATCCATTTGTGACCAACTAACATCTTCATCATTCGTTAGTGATAAAACTTGTGAATCACGAGAACCATCTACGTAGACGGTACCACCTTTGGCTTTGTTTTTATAAAGTCTTTCATAAATGTTTTGAACTTGTCGAACAGAATAACCACGAGGAGCATTTACTGTTTTAGAGATGGATGAATCGATCCATCGTTGAATAGCGCATTGTGTATCTGCGTGCTCTTCTGGAGATAGTTCCATGGCACTTACAAAATAATCAGGCAGTTTATCTTTTTCATATTCAGGATGTAAAGTTAAAAATTCTTCTACAATTGCAGCATTCACTTCAATAAATTTACCTAGTCTTCCAGAGCGGAAGTAAGAGAAGGAGAAGTATGGTTCTAAGCCAGTAGACACACCGACCATTGTACCAGTTGATCCTGTTGGTGCAATCGTTAATAGGTGCGAGTTACGAATACCATGTTGTAAAACACCATCTTTAATTTCTTGAGACATCTTGGACATGTATCCTGTATGTATGAATGCGTTGCGATCTTCTAAGTATGGGAATGAACCCTTTTCTTTTGCTAAGTTTATTGAAGTTTTATACGCTGCTTCAGCAATGGTCTTAAATACTTGGTCAATTGTAACGAGAGATTCAGGACTACCATAACGTTTTTTAGCATAAATTAGTAAGTCATGAAGACCCATCACACCTAAACCAACACGACGTTCACCTAGTGCCTGTTTGCGATTTGCTTCTAAAAAGTAAGGTGTATCATCAATAACGTTGTCTTGCATACGTACACATAAACCAACGCTTTCTTCTAATTTATCAAACAACACATCACCTGTCTGCTTATCAACAAAGTTAGCTAGGTTAATAGCTGCTAAGTTACAAACACTATACGGAGCTAAAGGTTGCTCACCACAAGGATTTGTCGCTACAACTTTTTGTCCATAAGCTTTAGCGTTTGTTTCATCGTTGGCATTATCAATAAAGAAGATACCAGGTTCTGCAGAATATGTTGCACAGAAACTTATTAAATCCCAAATATCTCTAGCTCTAACGGTGCGGTAAGTTTTAATAGGATATCCCATGGATTCCCATTCACGAACATCACCAATTTCATGCCATTTTTCATCATAGGCTGCTTTTTGTTCTGGTGTGTAATTTTCCAAATCAGGGAATCGTAAATCATACTCAGCATCATCTTCAATCGCTTGCATAAATTCCTTTGTTAAGGTAACAGATATGTTTGCTCCTGATAAAAACTCAGGTGCAACCACTTCTAAACGACCACCATTGATTAACATTTCGTTTGCATGATCAACGACGTGAGATGGAGCATCTTTGTTTGATGATAATGCTTCGTACATTTCACTTTCAATGCGTGATAATGGGAAAAACTTTAGTTTTCTTTTAGCTTCCTCAACTACTTGAGGATCATTTGAGTTTTCACTTAACCATTTTAATACACGTGGATTTTGCATTTTAGAAATGATGAACTCCACAATATCTGGATGCCAATCTGCAAGCATAATCATTTGAGCACCACGTCTTGAACCGCCTTGCTCAACTAGATGGGTTAAGTTTGCAATATCATTTAACCAGCTAACAGCACCACTTGATTTACCTCCAACACCTTTTGCTGGAGCGGATTTAGGACGAAGTGTAGAGCCGTTAGTACCAACCCCGCCACCACGAGACATAATTTCCATTACTTCTTTTCGATGATCAGCAATACCACCACGAGAGTCTTTTATAAATGGCATAACAAAACAGTTGAAGTAGGTAACTTCTGTTTGGCTACCAGCCCCATAGAGTACTCGACCTGCAGGTACGATATTTAACTGTTTCAATTGATCAAAGAACTTGTATCCATATTCTTGTTTAAGTTGGGAATTTGCTTCAGTTGTTGCTAAAGCATAACCAACACGTTTAGCGATTTGTTCATAATATATTTCAAGAGGTTTATCAATTTTCGAAAAAGGACGAACTATCTTTCCGGTTGCGGCTTCTTCAGCGACTTCACAAGAACCACGCCACTCTTCTTCTAATAAAATAGTTACCGTTTCATTATTATGATTGATATCAATGACTTCACCAATGCCTCGAGCTGGAAACTTAGGATCATCTCGAACAATGGTCACAACAATATCACCTATACCAAGAGTCTTTAGGCCACGGTCTTTTTGTGAATAACGATCTAGCATAACTAAGCGTGATACACCTGAATGAGTTGTTTTAAAATCTTCTTCAATCTTAAAAAGATGTGGGAAATGATTCTTAATATCTTGATTGAGTTTTTCTATGGTAAATGATTGATATTGCATATTCTTCTCCTTACTTAACTAAAAATTAT
>CAYZMP010000067.1:0-5561 GCA_964479585.1 uncultured Erysipelothrix sp. | reverse complement strand
TCAATAATATAGTTTTGTTTTTATGCACTTTCAAAAAAAATCCCACATCATCGTGGGTTTATATCAATATGGTGCCGACTACAGGACTTGAACCCGCAACCTACTGATTACGATTCAGTTGCTCTACCAATTGAGCTAAGTCGGCATGCATATCAAGTTTACAAAACCAATGGTCATCTGTCAATCACTCTGTTGCAAGGATTGTGAAAAATGAGGATAGAATTGTAAAAAGCTTAGTGATATAATTTACTTAGTTAAAGGGGTAAATTATGGACTTACTACGAAAAAATAATGATTCTTATGTCATTGGTATTGGCGCTTCTGCTGGTGGACTTGAAGCTCTTCGAGACTTTTTTAGCAACACCCCCACTAACCTAAACGCTGCATTTGTTGTGATTCAACATTTATCTCCAGATTATAAGAGTTTAATGGATGAGCTACTCGCACGTTACACAAGTATGCCCATTCATGTTGCTGAAGATGGTATGGAAGTAATCGCAAACAACATATACCTTATTCCTCCAAGGAAAAATTTATCGCTTTTTCATGGAAAATTATATTTAGAAAACAAAAAGGACGAAAACACATTAAACTTACCGATTGATATTTTCTTTCGCTCGCTTGCGCTTGACAAAGGAAAAAAAGCAATCGGTATTATATTATCAGGAACAGGCAGTGATGGTACATTAGGTATTAAAGCAATTAAAGAAGCTGGTGGAATCATCATGGTTCAAGATGAAAAAACCGCCAAATTTGACGGAATGCCTCGTAGTTCCATTTCAACAGGTATTGTGGATTATATCTTAGAAGCTTCTCATATGGGAAATGAACTTTATGAGTATCTTTTTCACCCTTTAGAAAAAGAAAACAACTTAGTCAAGTCCAATGAAATGGATACATTATCAAAAATAACTCTCATTTTAAGAAACTACTCAAACATAGACTTTTCATACTACAAAGAAAGTACCATCATACGACGAATTGAACGACGAGTGAAAATTAATCGTTTTACTAACTTTGAAGATTATGTGGAGTTACTTAGTGACTCAGAGAAAGAGAAAGAAATATTACATCGTGAACTATTAATTGGCGTAACTAGTTTCTTTCGTGATACAGATGCATTTGAAGAGATTGAAAAATTAGTATTACCTAAACTTTCTTTTGATAAAGGAAGTATACGTGTTTGGTCAGCCGGTTGTTCGACTGGAGAAGAAGTATATAGCTTAGCTATACTCATCCATGAACATCTTTTAAAAAACCAAATAAGTTGTGAAGTTAAAATCTTCGCTACCGATATTGATCGTTATGCCCTTGATGTTGCAAACAAAGGATTTTATCTTGATAGCGTCGTTTCTGATGTAAAACCTGAATACTTATCAAAATACTTCATTAAAAAGGAACATGGATACATTGTCAATGATACAATACGAAACATGGTTGTTTTTGCAAAACATAATATATTGAAAGATCCACCTTTTTCTAAACTAGATATGCTACTTTGTCGTAATCTTTTTATCTACATCAAACCTGAAATGCAACAAAAAGTTTTAGCAATGTTTTACTATTCATTGCAACCTGCTGGATACTTGATACTTGGAAGTAGTGAATCATTAGGTGACATTGCTAGTGCTTTTGATGTTATAAGTCATAAGTGGAAAATATACAAGTATAAAGCGGGGTATACAACCCACATCAGTCACATGTATCAACCAACCAATATCACAACAGTATCATTAGACCGCATTAGTGCTCAACATGTACAAGTCCCTATAAAAGGTGAAAAATTGCTAACTGAGGTTCTTTCTAAGGTTATGCCACCATCGATAATACTTGATAAGGAAGATAATATTGTCCAGTTATTGAACAATGTTAGTGCGATTATTCAATTAAAACCAGGAAGATTCTCATCCAACCTATTTCACAATATTACTAAAGAAATGTCTGTTTTCGTTAATAATATTTTAAGAAGACTAAAAAACAATGAAGATTACGTAAAATTTGAAAATATTCCTTTTAAAAACAACACCTTTATTTCCATTGAAGGAAGATCACTAGCAATTGAGCATGTTAACTATTATTTGCTTTCCTTTATAACGATAAACCCAAGTGTTGATAGAGCCTCTTCTTTTACAAAAGTAGACGTGGATCAAAACACTGAAATGAGTGAGCAACTTCAACATTTAGAAAGAGAACTTCAAATATCTCAAGAAAGCTTGCAAGCTACCGTTGAGGAACTAGAATCATCAAATGAAGAGTTACAATCATCAAATGAAGAGCTCATTGCTTCCAATGAAGAATTACAAAGCACAAATGAAGAACTTCAGTCAGTCAATGAAGAGTTATATACTGTAAATAACGAATATCAATCAAAAATTGATGAGTTAACTAACTTAACAAACGATTTAGATAACCTAATTAAAAACACTGAAGTTGGTGCATTGTATTTGGATCGTAAACTATGCATTCGAAAAATTACACCTGTGGTTTCTAACATAACGAATATTATTGATTCAGATATCGGAAGACCGATCGCACATATTGCTGTTTCTTCGTATTATCCAGAGCTAATGAATGATATCAATCAAGTTGTCGATTCATTGCAGGGCATTGAACGCGAGATAAAGGATGGAAACAACAATGTATGGTTAACTAGAATTCGTCCATTTAGGACCGAATACAACTCCGTTGATGGCATTATTATTACATTTGTGGATATAACTTCACTTTATAATCAAAAAGCACTTACTAAAGACACAAACACACGATTAAAAGAGATGCAAGAGATTGGAAAACTAACTTGGTTGAGTTGGAACAATCAGACGAATAAATTTGATTGTGATGCTACACTTTCTGCCATGCTTGGATATTCAAGCGAGGATTTTGTAAGCAACATTAATGATTATCGCAATCTAATTCATAAAGATGACATCGATAATGTATTGAAAATTATCCAACTTTCTTTATTAAATAGCACAGATATTTGGAGTGTGACGTACAGAATTAAAAACAATGATGGCATTTATTATCACTATTTAGAACAAGGCAATGTTGTATCAAAGGATGAGAACAACAAACCTCTTTTGTGTATGAGTGTTCTTATTGATATAACCGATAACAAAAATATCTTGGGGGATTAACTATGAATGATCAATTAAAAGATAAGATTAAGGCAGTACTTAGAGAAGATAACATCGAACTAGAGGACTTAACACAACAAAGCATAGATGAGCTTGCTCAGCAAATTAGTGTATATCATCAAGAACTTTACTACCAAAACCAAGAGCTTCTAAGAACACAAAGTTCTCTGCGTGATTCTGAGAACATGTTTAAAAGTTTGTTTTACAACGCTCCTATACCTTATGTCATTTATGATGAACACGGAACTATTCTTATGTTGAATCATAGTTTTGAAACTCTCATTAATGATCGAGAAGCGAATATTATTAGACAAGATATTGCAAAATATGTTCATGTTAATGATCAAGATCAATTTTATATTGGTACACGAAAAGTTCTAAAAAACAAAACACCTGTTGAGATTGAAATCATATTAGTAAATTCTCAACAACAACACTTTGATATCCAAATGACTTCTTCCTATTGGAAACATGATAATCAATCATTCATACTCTCAGCGCTTTTAAACATTACGGAATTAAACAATCGTACAAAAGAAATTGAACAATTAAGCATTCGTGATCAACTTACCGACCTATTTAATCGACGATATTATGAAAATGCGATTGTAAAAATCGATAATGAACTCAATTATCCTATTACAATCATGATGGCTGATGTAAATGGGCTAAAAATATTTAATGATACTTTTGGTCATGAAGTAGGCGATGAGTTGTTGCGTGTATTTTCACAAAGTCTAAAAAGTGTCTTTAGAGAAAATGAAATTATTACTCGTACAGGTGGTGATGAGTTTGTTGTCATTTTACCACGTTGTAATGAGGTTGAAGCCGAACAAATTGCGAATCGATTAATTAAGAAAATTGAAAATGTAGAAGTAAACAAAATTAAACTTTCAGTTGCTGTTGGTTATGCGACCAAAGAAAATGCCCATCAACATCTAGAGCAAATACACAGTTTGGCAGAGAATAGAATGTACCGAAACAAAACATTTATGAGAGAAAGCAAGCGAAACCAAATCATAACATCCATGCTTCAAACATTGCATGAACGTTTTCCAAATGAAAAACAACACAGTGAAAGAATTAGTGAACTTTCAGTGAAAGTTGCAAATGAAATGAATTTTTCACCATACAAGATCAATCGTTTAAAAACAGCTTGCTTGTTGCATGATATCGGGAAAATTGCAATTGAATCTAGTATTCTAAATAAAGAAGGTCCTCTTGATAAACAAGAACGGGAAATTGTTCAAAAACATCCCGAAATTGGTTATCGAATACTAAAAAGTGTCCCTGAGTTTTCATCAGTTGCTGAAATTATTTTGTTTCATCATGAACGAGTTGATGGAAAAGGATATCCAGAAGGATTAACCGATAAAAGCATCCCAATTGAGTCAAAGATTATATCCGTCGTTGATTCATACGACGCAATGGTCTCTTCTAGACCATATCGAAAAAATCCATTAACACACCAACAAGCAATCAATGAGTTAATAACAAATTCTGGAACACAGTTTGACAAGAATATTGTAAACATATTCATAAAAATAATTACCCCATAAAACAGTAAAACCGCACAAGTGATTGTGCGGTTTATACAAGGTGCGGGGATCAATTAAGAGGGGAAAAATGAAAAAATTATTTTATATTTCCTTGTATGTGTATATTCTAACCAATTATTGTGTGAAATGTGTGAAATAAAATGAAAATGTTTAATTTTTTATATTTACTTTAACCACAATATGACACTATCTAATAGGATTACTTCAATCGTTTGTTTTCATGTTTTTTCATTATGACTATGTATAGTTTAACGGCATTAATCTATGGTCAGACACAAAACTATGGTACACTCAAATTATAGAAGGCAATAAATGGAGAAAACTATGGCTATCAAAACAAAACCAACGAATCAGAATGTTTATGATTTTATTCAAGAATTTGTAGACAGCAAACAAAAACAAGAAGATAGTGTTCAGCTAATTGAGATTATTCGTAGAATTACAGGATATGAGCCAAAAATGTGGGGTCCTTCAATAATTGGATTTGGCAGTTATCATTACAAATCAACAAGAAGCAAACAAGAAGGTGATTGGCCTCTTATAGGATTTTCACCTCGCAAAGCTGCACTTTCACTTTATGTTTATTCAGGTGATCCTAAACATGAATATTTATTGGAAAACCTTGGTAAATTCACCATGGGAAAAGCATGCATTTATGTTAAGAAGCTTTCCGATATTAACATGGACGTTCTTATCCATTTAATAGAAGAAACATTAAAACATATGAAAGAACATTATCATATTAATCATTAAATAATTGAATGCCTCATTCAAACTAAAAGGTACCCATCTTAGGTACCTTCTTTTAATCAATATATAAAGTTTGTAGGGGTATATACCCACCTATAAAGTTTATAGGGGTGTT
>CAYZMP010000066.1:0-6016 GCA_964479585.1 uncultured Erysipelothrix sp. | reverse complement strand
GGTTATGATATTGCTTATGGGTGGCGAGTTCGTGGAATTGTCTATGTAGTTTGTTGTTTAGTCATCACTAGTATCCTTTTGATTGTTTTAAATATTTTACGCAAAAAAAAGCTTAGAACAGTTTAAATAGACTTAAACTAGAAAAATCCAATAGAGATTCTTTGACACTTGTAATCAATTACCATCAAAGATACTATTGGTTGGTGTTTTAGGATAAATAATGGTAAAAAAAGCGAAAACAGGATGATGATGTGTTTTCTGTTCAACTTTTAAATACAAATTACATCGTAATCTTTTCTTCTTGCAATACTTGCCATTTTCCAACAAATGCGAAGACAATCAATAGAGCAGAAGTCACCCAACCACCAAGACTAAAGATAGTTGTACCAATCATACCGATCATGAGTCCTAAAAAAACAAGAGTTGCGGCAAGTATACCAAACATTTTCATTCCATAGAGAGTTATAAAAGGTAAGTAGTGGCTTCCAACGATTATCATTGCAGCTGGAAAAAACCAATCAGGATGAAATAGTATAATCGCTCCTACAAGAATGAAGTTGATAGGTACTGTAAATGCAACTTGAGAACCAAGATACCACAACTTGTTTTCTTTACTTACAACTGCTTTTCTACCCATAAGCCTAAGTGATAGCTGAGTTAAAGGAAATATTCCCATACAGCCAAAAAACAATACAATCATACCCATTTCATTGGATACAATCACACTAATTATGGATGCAACTAACCAAATGATACCCGAAATCAATTGTCCTGCGAATCCACCTAAAAACGCTACTCTCATTTCTTTTTGATCATCAATCAGTTGTTGTTTTGGATGTGACATAAATTCTCCTTGCTTTTTAAATTGGTAATATCTTGATAAAGTATATCATATTAAACTGCTCTATACTTTTTGATCAATTTCCTCAGTATACCTGTTGCTAATTGTGTGTGTTAAATGATTTTATTAATTTTTCAAATGAAGTCAATGATAGAATACAAGCACAGTGTAGGGTGTATTTGTGAGCATCCATGATTTTTTTTAACTCTAGAGTGAGTGAAAATAACCCTAAATAAGGGTTATCGAATAAATATGATGTAAATGGTCTTTGTTGTATAGATGCTCAAATTTTTCTCCTGTTTTTTTGAAACCAAATTTTTTAACAAGTGAAATGGAAGCTTGATTGTCAACATAAATATTCGCATCAATTTGTTTAACTTGTAGTTCAGTTTTTGCAAACTCTATCATTTTTTCCATTGCTTCACTCATGTATCCTTGTTTTGCATAATCTTCTTGCAAATCATAGCCGATTTCTATAACTCCTGTTTTCTTGTTCCAACAATGAAATCCACAAGTCCCAATTTTTTGATTATTTTCTTTTTGAATGATGATCCAACGATGTTGTAATGAGGGTTTGCTTTTTAAATAAAACCGTATAATTCCTTGAGCTTCCTCAATTGATTTTAATGGTTCCATGTCAAACAAGTATTTGTTAACAAAATCGTTTGAAAATTGCTCGTACATGAATTGCACATCATTATAATCAATGTTTTTTAATAGTAATCTTTCTGTGGTTAGTTCTTTAAACATGTGTACTCCTTCATGATTCATTTTGAATCGATACATAGTATTCAACGGTATGGTTAAGTTTATCAACTATTTCAAAATCATGAAATTCACTTAATTGAAATGAAGAATTGGGTAACCAGATACCATCGATATAATCGTAGATTGACCCACTAAATGGAACTCCATTTAATGTTTTGTGCCTTGTATGGTAGGTAAACTTTGCATAGTTTGTTTGAACGATGGATTTGAGAGATAAATGCTTACTCAAATCTTTGATCTTATCATAAGGAAGACCAATGAAATACTCATAAGAAAGTTGATTGTTTTTTAATATTTCTTTTTGGTCATACTCATAAATATTAAAATAGTAATCTATGCTAGTAGCTTGCCCTAGTTGGTGCATTTTTTCAATAAATTCTTGCTGGAATCGATCAATGAGATCAAACTCGAGTTGTTCTCTTTGTGAAAAAGAGGTGGATAATCCATATAAAAGCATTCGTTGGTGATTCACAATTTCTGGTTGTATGTTTACAACGTCTTGATCAAAAATAGAGATCACTTCGATTTTGCGAAACTCTGGAAGGAATGTTTTGCTTTTACGACAAACACTTGGAGACATTTGATACATGTGAGTAAAAGCTCTTAAGAAAGTCTCGTGAGACTCAAATCCATAATCAAGTGCAATATCAAGGATTCTATGGTTCGTCATTACAATATCTTTCATTGCTAAGCTTAGTTTTCGCTTTCGAATATACTCCATCACCGGTAGTTTTACAATAGCTGAGAATATTCGGCAAAAATGAGCTACTGAATAGCCTGAATACGCAGCAACATCAGACAAACTTAGATTCTCTTTGAGATTTTGCTCGATAAATTCAATGGTACCTTGAACTTTAGCGTAATCATTCATTTCTATTTCCTCCACCTTTTGTAGTATAGCTTAAAACTAGAAACGTTTCTTGACGTTTCTTATCATTGAATGAATATCATAACTTTTCAAAGACTCATTTTAACCACAATTACTTGTAAGGTTTTTAAACTGATGGTTAATGATTTTATTGTACCTTGGACTCTTTTGAGATACAACTTTTTAAATAACTTAGGTACATTAAAAATAGCTTTAGGTTTAAGCATGTTTTATAACTGAAACAACAACGATGTTACATTGATTAGTAATACAACAGAAGCTGTCGCAACGCTAAATTTAGAAGAAGAGGTTGAAAGGATTACGAACCAAAAGATTTTATAACTTATGGGATAATGAAATACTAGGTAGTATGATTGTAAAATATTTCATTTGGTAAAGTACAACCGTTGATGAAATTGTAGAAATTATTCACAATCTTTCGAGTTAATAAAGGAGAGCTGATGCTTAAAGACTCTTTTTCTACATACCATCATGATTGTATTGATTGTTTCATTTTTACATGATATAGTATATGAGTAAAATCGAATATAAAGATATAGGAGGAAAAGATGACAGAGTTGTTTAAAGCATTAGCGCATGAAAATAGATTGGCGATATTAGCATTACTATCTGATCAACCTTTGTGTGGATGTGATTTAGAAAAAAACTTGAATTTGACTCAATCAAATGTATCTCGTCATTTGTCCATTTTGAAGAATGCAAATGTCGTTAAGAATTACAAAACACATCAATGGGTTTATTTTGCAATTAGTCAAGAATTTATTGATGAAAACTTTGCGCTTTGGTTATATTTAAAAGAGAATTTCAAAAAAGAACCTTATAAGTCTTTGAAAAATGATTTCTCAGCAGCATCAAATTGTTCTGGTCCACTTCCTTTAGAGTTAACATCTTATCGGTTAGAAAAGGAGAAAAGATGAGTAAATTAGTAATTTATGATCCCGCAATGTGTTGTCCATCTGGAATGTGTGGAGTAAGCATTGATCCAGAAATCGTTCGAGTAGCAACAGTGTTACATGCCTTTAGAAAGCATGGAGTTGATGTTAAGCGATTTAACTTAACTTCCAATCCAATGGAATTTATGACACAACTAGATGTGAATAAAACCATCAATGAAAAAGGTGTTGATTGCTTACCAATAACTGTATATAACAATAAAATTGTGTTAGTTGGAAGATATCCAACCAATCAAGAAATGTGTGATTATGTTGGATTAAGTGAAGATGTTATCCCCAAAAGAAAAAAACAAATTACTGACGTACCTAATGAGAAGGAGAATCATGAGGCAGTTTAACATTAATGATTTAAAAAGAACAAAATATATTTTCTTCACTGGAAAAGGTGGAGTGGGGAAAACCTCAATTGCTTGTAGCAGTGCAGTAACATTTGCGGATATGGGATATAAGGTGCTTCTAGTTAGCACTGATCCTGCTAGTAATTTACAAGATGTCTTTGATACAGAGCTATCTTCTCAAGCAACGCCAATAAAAGGTGTGGATAATCTATTTGTATCAAACTTAGATCCAATAAAAGCTGCTGAAGAATACAAAGAAAAAGTTGTGGGGCCATTTCGAGGTAAGTTACCGGATGTAGCGATTCAAAACATGGAAGAGCAACTAGCAGGTTCATGTACTGTGGAGATTGCAGCATTTAATGAATTTACATCCTTTTTAGCCGATGATAGTAAAAGCAAAGACATTGATTATATTGTCTTTGACACTGCTCCAACAGGACACACATTAAGACTGTTGCAATTACCAACAGCATGGGATGCTTTCATTAGTGAAAGCACACATGGTAACTCTTGTTTGGGTCAATTATCAGGTTTTGAAGATCAAAAAGACAATTACAAAATTGCTCTTAGAAATCTTGCGGATGAGTCATTAACTACAATGGTGTTGGTTGCTCGTCCTGAAATGCCTACACTTGTAGAAGCAGATAGAGCTAGTAAGGAATTGGCTGAAATCGGCATTATTAATCAAATCTTACTGGTTAATGGTGTGATGGAAGATCATGATGATGAGTTATCAAAAGGACTATACAATAATCAACAACAAGTAATAAATAATATCCCAAGACATTTGAAGAATATAGAAGTGTACCAATTACCGTTACGCTCTTACAACATCACAGGATTAGAAGCTGTGCGAAATTTCTTTGTTAGCGATACAATATCAGAATCCTCACAAGTAGTTGAGAATATTGACTTACCATCTCTTAAAGATCTTGTAGAAGACATTATTAGCAATAATAAACGAATAGTTTTTACAATGGGAAAAGGTGGAGTAGGAAAGTCTTCCATTGCTAATGCCCTCGCGTTAGCTCTGTCAAATCGAAACATTCCAACTCACCTAGCTTCTACAGATCCTGCAGCAGTAAGTTCTACCTTTGTCTCTGACCATCAATTATTAGAAGTGAGCTATATTGATGAAAAAAATGAACTTGAAAACTATCAAAATGAAGTGTTAGCGAAGGCTAGAGAAACAATGGATGAAGATCAACTTTCTTACATTGAGGAAGATTTACGATCGCCATGCACTCAAGAAATTGCTGTTTTCCAAGCTTTTGCCAAAATTGTTGAAAAGTCTGAGAATCAAGTGGTAATTATTGATACTGCACCAACAGGGCACACCTTACTTTTAATAGATTCAACCATGAGTTATCACAAAGAAGTATCAAGAACTCAAGGTAATGTTCCAAAATCAGTACAAGAGTTATTACCAAAACTCCGTGACCCAAAATTAACAGAAGTAATTATTATTGCTTTAGCACAAACCACACCTGTCTTTGAAGCGATGCGATTACAACAAGATTTAAAAAGAGCAGAAATTGCAGTTCGATGGTGGGTAATTAACAATACATTTGTTCATACTTCATCAGAAAATGCATTACTAAAAGCAAAGGCGCAAACTGAAAGTGAATGGATTTCTAAAGTGAACCAACATACTCAAGGAAAAGTGGTGTTGGTTGATTATACAGACAAAGAAATAACAAATGAAGTTCTATTAGAATGGACCAATTAAGGAGAGATTGAAAATGCAAATTACAGATCAAGCAAAAGAGTTAGTTGAAAAAGTATTAAGCGAAAACAACGCAAGTGCACTTTGTGTACAAGTCGTGGCAGGGTGTTGTGGGCCATCGGTTTCATTAACAATTGCAAATCCAAAAGCAGATCAAGAGTTTGTTGAAGTCAATGGAGTGAAGGTGTTGTATGTAAATGATGCCTTAGCACAAACTGAAAGTGTTGTGTTAACTGAAAGAGAAGGACAACTATATTTAGATGATCCTAATGCAGGATGCTAGTTTCTATTAATCATTAAGTAGGCATTTATTCATTGAATGCTTATTTTTTTCGGAAAATTATGTATTTTATAAAGATATTAATAATTCATTGTGCTGTGTTTTTAACACTAAATTAAAAATACTTCTATACTAAGCAATACTAGTAGGAACAATTTCAGTTAAATTGGTGCTAGCATAAAAAGTGGACATATTAAACTTAGAGTTCTCAAATAAGTTAC
>CAYZMP010000065.1:0-6040 GCA_964479585.1 uncultured Erysipelothrix sp. | reverse complement strand
CCAACGACTATAGTTCTACAATGTTTGGCGTTTACACAAACTTATTGACACTACCTAATAGTAAATGCAAACAAGATAAGTAACATTCTATACACCAAAAAATAAGAAGAACTAGTCGGTACTTTTTCATCATACAATATTCGAATGATACCTTCACTTAAATCTGGATACAAAATCGATGAAGTAAGCAAATGATTCTTATTTAGAAGCAATGCAATATTGTAATCATCCTCAACTAACATAATAGCATTGGATGAATAACCAGGAAGTGATCCTCCATGATGAATAGCTTGTCTATCTGCTAAATCATAATTCATCCAACCCATGCTATAAAAATTATCTGTGGGATATGTTTGAGTTAATGTCTTAAATCCATCATCAGAAAGACCTACACTTTGCGGATCATAACGAATAGCATCCATAAACAAGAGTAGATCTTCTGCTGTCGAGGTAATATAACCTGCTGGTAAATCATAGTTAAAAGGTTGTTCATCTCGTTTGAATGAAAAGCCAAAAAATGATAAATTGCCTTGTACATCGACTTCTTTTATGGCAGAAGTGTTTTTTAGTTTAAGAGGTTTAATTATATACTCATCAATATAATCCACATAACTTAATCCAGTAACGTTTTCAATAATATAACCAAGTAAACTATAATTAGGATTAAAATAAGCGAATTGCTCACCTGGTGTGTGTGTTAATGTAATGTTGTTCATGTCATGCACAAGCTGTGAAAAGTCTGCATCAGATGGCAATGCACCCCATGAACTATATTCCTTTTCAGTCATTCCACTAACATGATGAACAAGATGTCGAACAGTAGTTTCATCGGATATAGAAAACTCATCAATATACGTTGAAACTCGTTGATCTAAACTGATTTTCCCCTGGTATTCTAATTGAGCAATAGCTAAAGCTGTTAGTGACTTTGAAATAGATCCTATGTAAAAACTAGAATCTTTGCTTATCGACTGTCCAAAAACTTGACTATAAACTAGTTCCCCTTGATAAGAAATCGCAACCGATGCATTGGGTACACTTAACTTATCTAAATTACTTTGTATGTACTCATCTAATGATTCTTGCTTGGATAAACTTATTAATGGTTCTGCATGAGTCACAAAGGTAAAATATGTTGTCAATATCATCAATAAACTAACCCATTTCAAAAGATGCATAAAATGCTTGAGTTTCATAATTAATCCTCTTTTCATCAAGTAATCATATTCACATTGTTCAACATTCATTCTCATATAAAGATGAAGTTGTTTTTTATGAGTTTAGTTTAATCATTGTTACATCTACGTATTTTCAACGAAAAACTAGTTAATCCTTCATTGAGAAGCAATTAATCAAGACTCGTTGTATCACATGTACTATGATAGCATTATATGTACAAACTGAGTAATACTTTTTTATTGAAATCACTATTTGACACTTCAAAACCTCATTGTTTAAATAAGTCACTAAATTATAAGGGTTGTATTTTTTTATTGTTTTTTAATGATTTATCAACTTATCGTGCACACTAATTGATTAGCCTTTTTGTAATTAGATTTATAATGTCAGGATTCTTATAATCAATAGTTGCTTCAATGACAACTACTCGGTTTTCTTTAAGCAGTACTATTGTGCTTTGATCATTTGATGAAATGGCGAGTTGATCCACATTCCAAATTTCTTTAAGCACATCATCATATTTAAGTGGTGTGTTATACAATAATTCACCTTGATATGTTATACCCTTTTTTAAAGACTTGAATACTTCTTTAAATAACCATTGCGCACTTTTGTTGGAGGTAGCGTTAAAATATTCAACTTTTAAATACAATGACTCATTATTTGATTCTATTATTTCTGAGTATATTAAATATTGCTTAATGATAGGACTACTTCCTTGGACAACATAATGAGGTTTTGCTTTTTCATTTGGCTTAATCTGATAGATTTCACTTGCTGAAATAACTAATGTTTGATTCAAAAGTTGATTATGTTCATCACTTACTGTTAAATTTTGCCCTGAAACTACACTTACTAAAAATGAAGTCAACACAAGCGTCGCAATAATTCCAATCGTAACAATCATAACACTAGTTCTTTGATCCGTTGATTTTTTCTTAACTAGATACTGAATGAACACCCCAATAAATACACTACTAAGTGGAAGATAAAAAAATGACATTGGAATGTTTGATGTAACGACACTATCATAAAAATACGAAATCATAAGAAGAACAACTCCAAATAGAATAGGAGTGTTTCTTATTAAACTAGCTCTTTTTGCTTGACTTAAAGAACGATGTTTCATCGATAAACCTAGTTTAACTCTTCTTTTTGCTTGAAACACTCTGTAGATCGTAACTAGATTACTACCAATCATTATTGCAAATAGAACTGGTAAAACTAGTGTAGACATAAAGCTTGTATAGTTAAGTACATTATTATAACTGATTGGAAAAAGCTGTCTTAATGAAATATAGGCAAGAACGACATAAGCAACAATGTTAACATACTCATTTTTAAGTAGTGATTGCTCAAGTATTGATTGTTCAATGTGTTCATCTGTTTGTAACTTTGTTGGATAATCACTTTTTTGTGCGTAAAACACTTGTAAATAATCCCTTGATGCAATATATTTCCAACCAAACTGCTCACAAAAATCTCGATACTCTTTCGCTTGTTTCGAATTGTCAGGAGTTAAAGGACCACCGTGTTTGTATACATCAATGGAAAATATTAAATTAGATGCTTCTATGGCTTCAAACTTAGCAAATACTCTACCAATTGATTTTAGCATCCAACCTTTTTGTGCCATCGCTGTAAGAAAGTCTTGAGCCGCTTTATAGTCAATTGGCAAAAAAGGCCAAAAGATTATTTTCGATTGCTTTTTCATTTTAAATCCTCTCTGTTTTCTAACATTTTATTGCCATCTTTAATCAAATTATGCAATCGTTGCAACTCTTGATTTAAAACAGTCAAGCCTTTTTCAGTTATTTGATAGATTTTTTTTCGATCTTCTTCTTTAATTTGCTCAATCATTTTCTCTTCTTCAAATCGAGCCAATAGATTATAAAGTGTACCTGCACCAACTTTTACTCTACCACCAGTAGCATTGTCAACAAGCTGCATTATTCCATACCCATGTTGTGGATTTAATAAAGCCAATAACACGTAATACATCGATTCTGTTAGTGTCTTAAACTGCTCTTTTGCCATCAAGTTCTCCTTATATCGATACTCGTTATACTTACTATCGATATAGTATCATGAGGGTCTTTCTTTGTAAAGAAAAAACGATTCTAAGAATCGCTTGAATTATCACTTACTACATAAGGTTGATCAAAACTATTACTTAAAGCATTATTTTGTTTTAACTGTGAATCCCAGAAATAATTCATCATTTTCTTTCCAACAAGATTAAACAGTACTTGAGTTGTTTTTGAAAAAACAACTGGTTTTGCTAGTGAATCCACTTGTTGTGAATGAAAGTGTCCAACATTTACTACATGTTCAATGGCATCTACTAAAGGTTGTATCATCTTTAGTTGCATGTTTTCTGGTCTTTGTTGAAGACCTTCCATGCCTCCTTTGATGCATGTACCAAGATATTTTCGATTTAATAATACAGAAAGTTCTTCAAAGTATGCTTCCAAATAATGTGATTGACTACTTTCTGGAAATCCAGATTGAACAAAGAAACTAATATCTCCTTTTGAAGGTTTCAGTTTTTCAATAAACTCCATAACATGAGAAGGCATTGCATGAACATAAAGTGGCATAAAAAACATAACATGCTCTTCTTTATCAAACTGATTAGCCCAAACATCAAACATTGCTCTATTTTTTAAATCACGAATCTCTACTTTATCTTTTAGTTTGATTTCAACTTCGTTTAATATAATCTGTGAATTACTTTTACTTACTCGAGGTGAACCATTGTATATGATAAGTTTATCCATTGGTGATGTTTGATCAAAACCACTTTTTTTATTGCTTGCTTTTCTAGGCTCTAATCTCTCAATTTTAAAGTTATCGTTTTTAATTATACGATATGGTTCACTTTTAAAATGAAACGCAACTCTAAACAAATAATCTTCAATGATTTTGTTTTGTGTAGATGTCAGAGAATTGTAATCATAATAAAAGACCATCTTAGGATATCGTTGATATCGAGCAACATGGTGACATTCGTTTGATACAAGCTCAATGTATGGATGAAAATGCACAATAGAACGATCAAAGAAAGCTTTAGCTACATGGTTAATAAAGCCTTGTGCTGTATCGATAGCAATAACAATCATTTCACTATTTACATAATGTGGATACGATTGTGCCATTGGATCATTAAACACACACATTCCTGGTGTTTTTAGCCAACAACTCCAGCAACCTGTACAAGCTTTAATGGCATTTTCAGACAAATCAACAGTGTGAACACTCTTTTTAAACTCATTTTCAATGAACACTTTAACATCTTTTGTTGAACTTTTTCTCAAATTAAAAAGTGTAATCTTGTTTTGTTCTATCATAAATATAAGCTTTCCTTTCAAGGGGTTCTCAGCATGTCAACTTACTCATTGTTTTCAACAATATTTTTAAAGTGCTCAATTTGATTTTGTGAAGACTCAATAAATGTTTCTTTAGCTACTGTGTTTGGATGGTCAAACACAAATTCACATTCCATTGTGTATTTCACATTCTTTCCAACAACTTCAAAAATATTCACACATCGATTATAAACACCTGAAATTTCATAAATAAGTGTTATATCATCTGGTAGATTATTCGATTCGATTGTCTCTTTCATCATGAGCTTTGTTGTTTCATTAACTGGATACTCAAATTCAAAAGATGTGTTAACTTCTTTGGTTTTACTCATAATCATGTGTTGTAAAAACAGCTCACTAACCTTTTCAATCTTTCCTGAAATCATAACTGTACATGCATACTCAATTTTGTTTTTTTCCATTGCTGTCACTTTTCCTTTACTATAACAATCTACTTGTCACTAAGATACGACATATCACTTAATTTTCGAATTAGATGTTTTCCGTCTTCTTTTTGTGTAAACCAACTAACTCCACCTGCAAATCCCCACATATCAGAATGATTAAGTGCATGAACATCAAGTTTTAACCACATTGCATTAAAGACACTTAGTAAATCACCGTGAGAAACAACAATGATGTGTGAGTGTTTTTCATTTATAATTTCTTGATAAAAAGGTTCTAAACGATCCCAAACATCTTTTCTACTTTCAGCATCAGAAAACATACGATCGTAAATCGTTTTTTCTTGTATCTCCATGTTATCTCTTAACCATAAAACAGATTTTCCGACACACTTACCTAAGTTTCTCTCTCTTAGCTCACTGCGTAGCAAAATCTCTGTATGAAAATATTTGTTTATTTGCTGGGCAGTTTGAGAGGCTCTTTTTAAATCAGAACTATAAATAACAACTGATCGATCAGAAAGCTCACTATATAGATTTCTTCCAATGGTATCCGCTTGTTTTACACCTAACTGCGTTAAATCCCAATCTGTCCAAGATGCTACCATCCCATTTGTATGATGTACAGATTGTGTATGCTGAACTGTTATTATTTGCTTCATAAACCATATCCCTCAATATCAACTCTCTTTATTACTAATATATTTTTTTGTTTGTAGAAAACCAAAATCAATTGTTGATTTCCATCAATTTATACTTGCGTTATAAAGAGTAAACATTTTGCAAGTTTTTCGACAAATACCCTTTGATTAGTATATTAACTACTGAAATTTGAAGAAATAAATAGATTATTCAATAAAATAACGGTTATTGTGTCTATGTTTTCTATTTTGATTATACAGTGTGAAGTTGTATTTGCATACTAGTTTATGATGTTCACTTAGTTACATCGAGTGTAGTAGCCTGATTACATCCTTTAAAAGATTCATCAAAACAAACAACAATTTGTTTTGTTTCAACTTTATCATACATACTCATTTCACAAATGCCTTCATATTATATCGCAAAAGAAAAAATCGATTCATAAAT
>CAYZMP010000064.1:0-6746 GCA_964479585.1 uncultured Erysipelothrix sp. | reverse complement strand
TCAAACATATGGAAAAACGATTTTTTATAATGACTCCATTATGGTTGCCACTGCTAATGTATCGACCGATATCGTCATTTTATTATTATCAGTAATTTTATTATTTGTTCATTTAAAGTTTAAATCTAAGATGAAAAACTTACTAATGCTTTGTTTACATTCTATATATTTGTATATTTATGCAACATATAGTTTGAGCATTGTACTTAATCCATTATTTTTTCTGTATGTGCTGTTAATGGGAATAAACTTTTATCTAGTTATTTTATTGATGATCACCAATAATACCTTTAACTTTTCACATATTAGTGCTTCCAAAACGATTGGAGTTTTCTATATTGTTGTTGGTTCTATTGTGGGTTTGATTTGGATAAGTGAACCATTACTTGCGCTACTTCTTCAACAACCTCATCCTCAGATAGGTTATCCTACTATGTTTACACATGCTTTAGACCTAGCCATTATTGTTCCATTACTTTATTTTTCAGGGTATCAAGTAATCAAAGGGGATAAATCGAAGATAATTTTTGGATTGCCTGTCTTAGCGATTTTAGTTACATTATTTCCAACGATTCTTCTTATGACCTATTTTCAAATTGCTGCGGGTATACAGTTTTCCTTAATTGAAGTAATGAGTATGATTGTCTCTTTTTTAGTATTGTCAATTAGTGGGTTTGTTATGTTAGTATTCATTTTTAAAGGAGTTAAAGTAAATGAAAACTAAAAAAGAAATGGCTATTGATCTATACCAAAACCATCAACATGTTTTATCATGCCCATTATGTCATCAATCCATGAGTGTCCAAAATCAAACGATAGTATGTAAAAACAAGCATAGTTACGATATATCAAAAAAAGGAACCGTTAATCTAAGTTTTACGAACAATGATCAATTTTATGATCGTTCATTCTTTATCAGTCGACAAAAAATGATAAAAGAAGGGATATTTGATTCAGTCATTTCAACAATTACATCACATATAACAACTCTTTTTACAACCACTATTACATTACTCGATGTCGGAACAGGTGAAGGATCATTACTACAAAAAATAAGTCAGCATATTAATGGTCGCATTTTTGGTATTGATTTATCGAAAGATGCGATAGCTTTGGCAACGAACTTATCAACTGAAATATCTTGGATTGTTGCAGATATAACAAACTTACCATTTAATGATCATCAGTTTGATTGTATCCTCAATGTTTTTTCTCCTGCAAATTACAATGAGTTTATCCGAGTATTAAAAAAAGAGGGAGCGTTAATAAAAGTGGTCCCTCTAGCAACTCATTTTAAAGAGCTAAGACAAGAACAAGTGATTGATAAAGATGAATCAAAAAATATTGCAAACATTGAACAAGTGTTAAAACAGCATTTTGATATTGTATTAAAAGAGCGAGTTGTTGATGAAGTAGAAATTTCATCTGCACAAAAAGTTGATATTATGACCATGTCTCCTATTAGTAAAAACAACTTAAGTTTATCTTCTGATTTTGAATCCATTACGATTGATGTGTTTGTGTATGTATGTAAGAAAAAAAGTCTATTTTAGTTTACTAATATCAAGATCTTTAGCATAGTTATATCCTATTTCAAATATTTCATCCGCTTTTGATGAATCTAAAATATGATAATCTTCTAAGTGTTGCAGTTCAATAAGAATGGTGCATGCTTCTTTTTCTTGTTCACTGTAAGGTGTTATACCTAATTGGAATGTTCTTGTTGCAATCTCCTGTAGTCCTTTTAAAGAGGAAACTTTTTCAATTGGCATAATATCAATTGCTACAATAACATCGCATTGGTCCATTAATGGAGCTATAGGAACATTATTTTTAAGCCCACCATCCACATACACAACATCATCAATAATAACAGGAGAAAAAAGTACAGGAATAGACGAAGAGGCTTGAATTGCTTTTGCTACATCTCCTTGATGTAAGTATTCTACTTCACCATTTAACAAGTTAGTAACAGTAGCATAAAAAGGAAGTTTTAATTGAGAAAAAGATTCTGGTAAAAAATTTTTCAGTTTAGTTTGCAAATGATCCAAAGATAAAAAGCCATCCACAGGTAAATTAACCTTAACAAGATCAGTTAGTTTATTATCTTTCATTATTTTAAATATTTCATCGGCCTTGTATCCATTAGCAACTAATCCACCAACGATAGAACCTGCACTTGTTCCTGCAACGACGTCAAAGGTGATGTTGTTTTCTTCTAATGCTTGTATAACACCAATGTGTGCAAACCCTCTAGTTCCACCACCACCTAATGCTAATCCAATTTTTTTACTCATCTTTTTTTCTCCTATACACTTAAGGCAAATATTTCTTTTTTCGACTTTTCTAATACTTCTTTATCGAATCCTTGTAACAAAGACGCATCAAGTTTTTCCCATATGTACTCCACAAAGTTTAATAGCTCTTTTTTATTATTTAATGTAGCCTTTTCCATCGCAAACTTAATGGCTTGTAATATTGATAGCATGACACTAATATCGCTTTTTCCATAATGAACCATTTGATAAAAGGCAAAATATATCTCTTCTTTAAAACTAATCGCTTCAAAAATTGCTTTATACTCATTTTCTTTATCTTTTTCCAAGATAAAATAACCATCATCTAAGTTTGAAAGCATGGATAATAAAATTCCAATCATTTTTAAACAATGATTAGCCGTATTTGGATCATTTACTCCAGGCGATATGGCTCTTAATCCTATTTCCACAATTTTTTGAATTGAAAAATTAAAGTCTTGAAGTTCTGTTTTCTCATATCCTATCGTAATTGCATCTAAAATAGAATTTGTCAAAGCTTCATCAAGTTTTGTTGCTTCATTAGAATAGATTGCAATTAAAGAAGTTTTATCCGATATAAATTGACCAATGATTTTCTCACTCACTATAATTAACTTGTTTTCATTTGCGATCTTAGATAGTTTTTGATGATTAATAAATTGAATGTATCCATATCGTTTGCTTTGTAAATGAATGACATAGGAATAAGGTGCCATATCAATGGTTTTACTAAATGAAGCTGTATCTACAAGCTTATGATAATCATTGATTCGAGTAACAGCTGAATTGTATAATCGTAAAATTAAATTGTTTGTTTGTATGTAAGAACCTACATGATGAATGTATAAAATAAAGTGAAACAAACAAAAGATGGCGAAAACAATAGCTATAGTTGCAGAAACCACTACTTTTTCATCCAAAGAAACACGCATAAACAATAAAGTTGTCATAGCATAAACAAATCCACCTAAAAAGACTCCCAATGCTTTCATTGTTTTATCATCAGATAAAAAGTTTTCCACTGTTCTAGGAGAAAACTGTGAGGAATAGGTTGTTAAAACAACCATGGTAGTAGAAAAAGTAAACGTCATCATGGTCATTAAAGAGCCAGCGATAACTTGTAAAATTGTTTGTGCTAAATCAATCGATGTTAAAAAAAGGGTAGGTACATAATCGGAAAGCTCAAACAAGGTGTTTGTATCAAGCCATGCAAAGACAAGCGCAAACAAAAAAGATAAGACGCCATAGAAAGCAGGATATACCCAAACACTCTTTTTGATTTGTAACAAGTACTTATTTATCATACAATTTCCCCCTTGTAATCTCATTATATAGGGGAAGTAGTGTAGTAACAACAAATTTTCTTTAATTAATGATTGATATTTTACTTCATTTATTCATACAATAAGAAAAGGAAAAGGTGAATATGAAAAAAAGACGACTTTTCATTATGTATGGTTCATTATTAATAACAATAGTAGCGTTTGTTGTTTTTGCGTTAACATTTTCAGGTAACGATTTAAAACTACCTTCTGCACAAGTTGATCTTTATGATGAATTATTTAGTGTAACAGTTGATAATCAGTTGATGGATAATCAACGATTACCTGCAATAATTGACGCTAAAAAAGATCAAGTCATAACACTAACAACGACATTACCAGATACGTTTGTCAACCAACAACATTTACTTTTACGTTCATCGCTTCAATACTTACAAGTGTATGTTGATGATCAATTGATTTATGAAAACTTTAAAGATAAAAATCAAATACCACCAGTCGCAAGTATGTGGAACATTATTACCATTGAAGGCGGTTCTCAAAACAAACAATTAACACTTCAATTATCTTCTCCTTATTCAGCAATGGCTTCATCGATTAACTCACTGTATGTCGGAGATGTTGGTTCAATACAAATGTTTTTGTTTACTAACTATGGTCTAATGCTTGTTACTTCATTGCTAGTTATTGTTTTAAGCTTCTTGTTTTTATTGTTAACCACGTTTTTATCCAATGAAAATAGTCGTCCAAATCAACTACTAGCTTTGTTTACACTGTTTTTAGGTTTTTGGATGTTTGGTGAATCTAGAATGATGCAATTTTTAATATCTAGTCAGTTTATTCATGGTGGGCTTTCTTATTTAATGATAGCATCGTTTATGATTCCACTACTTATCTATATCAAAGATTATGTCTTAGTATCCTATAAAAGAGTGTTGTTTGTATATATAATTATCATAATACTAGTCATAAACTTTTGGACAGTTTTAGCTTTACAGCTTTTTGGGATTGCTGATTTTTTTGAAACTGTTCAGCTGACGAATATATTAATTCTAATTATAACGTTCATCATTATTGTGATGAACATGTATGAAATTCTCAAATATAAAAATAAAAATGCGCTAATGTTTTTACAAAGAATGAGTATTATTATTGTAGCAGGGGTTGCTGAGTTTATTAATTTCTTTTTGAATAATTTCACAAATACATCTACGTTTATTTTACTAGGATTGTTTATCTTTTTAATCGTACAAATAGTAGAATACATTAAAGTAGCGATATCGATTATTCAAAGAAGTAAGTTAGCACAAAAATATGAAGTGTTGGCTCATATCGATCCACTAACAACAGCTAAAAACCGCTTAGCCTTTAATAAAGATAGTGAAGAGTTATTAAACAATAATCCTCATAACTCATTACGTGTCGTTTTCTTTGATTTAAACAATCTAAAAATAATAAACGATACGTTGGGTCATGCTAAAGGAGATCAAGCAATAAAAGATACATACAACTTAATTGAGCATAGTTTTCATGATATTGGACAGTCTTATCGTGTTGGGGGCGATGAATTTGCTTGTTTACTCTTTGATGTTTCTGAGAGTGTATTTAAAGAAAAAATGATTCAGTTTAAACAAGCCATTTTTGAAAAACAATCATCTCTTGACTATGAATTTGAACTAGCCTATGGTGATGCACTTTATAATAAAGACATAGACACTTCCTTTAGTGATACTCTTTCTAGAGCAGATAAGAAAATGTATGAGCACAAAGTTGAACTAAAATCGAGAGTGTCTTCTAATAATGCAAGGAATACTATAGGATTTGTTGAATAAATAGAGTAAAGAGTGTTAAAATGTTTGTTGTGATAAAAAGGAGTAAGCATGAAAAATAAAGTATTATTTACAAGTGAATCAGTGACTGAAGGTCACCCTGATAAAATTTGTGATCAGATTTCAGATGCGATATTAGATGCAATTTTAGCGCAAGATCCAAAAGCACGAGTTGCTTGTGAAACAGCAGTGAATACTGGATTAGTTCTAGTAATGGGTGAAATTACCACCGATTGTTATGTGGATATCCCCAAAATTGCTCGTGATACAATTGTCGAAATCGGTTATGATCGTGCAAAATATGGTTTTGATGGTACAACATGTGCAGTATTAACATCGATTGATGAGCAGTCGCCTGATATATCAATGGGTGTTGATGAAAAAGATGCCAATGGTTTTAAAAGTCATGGTGCAGGTGATCAAGGTATGATGTTTGGTTATGCATGCGATGAGACTAAAGAATACATGCCACTTCCAATTGTCTTAGCCCACAAACTTTCAAAAAGGCTCGCTCAAGTACGTAAAGAAAAAATAGTGGATTACTTACGTCCTGATGGTAAAACACAAGTAACCGTTGAATATGACAACGATAAACCAGTACGAGTGGATACGATTGTCTTATCTACGCAACATTCTGACAAAGTGAGCCATAAAAGACTAATTAAAGACATGATTCAACATGTTATTCAACCAACAATTGATGCTTCATTACTTGATTCATATACACGTATACTAATTAATCCTACAGGACGCTTTGTTGTGGGTGGCCCACAAGGAGATAGTGGTTTAACAGGTCGCAAAATTATCGTGGATACTTATGGTGGAATGGCTCGTCATGGTGGTGGAGCTTTTAGTGGAAAAGATCCAACAAAAGTCGATCGTTCTGCAGCGTATGCAGCACGCTATGTAGCCAAAAATATCGTGGCTGCAAAACTTGCATCAAAAGTAGAAGTTCAATTGGCGTATGCTATCGGTGTCGCAAAACCAGTTAGTATTTTTGTGGATAGTTTTAATACAGGTGTTATAAGTGATGATCAACTAGCTGATATTATTAGTAAAGAATTTAATTTAAGCCCATCCGCTATTATTGAATCATTGGATTTACGTAGACCAATCTACAAACAAGTGGCAGCCTATGGACATATGGGAAGAGACAACATGCCTTGGGAAAAACTTGATCGAGTGGATGATTTGAAGAAATACCTTTAAAAACAACAAAAAGTTATTATAATTAACTCCTTAGTGTTATCAGATGCCAAGTTGGCATAATTTCATTTTTCGACGGGCCTATAAAGTTTGTAGGGGTTCACAAGAAATAACCCTTTAAAGTTTGTAGG
>CAYZMP010000063.1:0-7360 GCA_964479585.1 uncultured Erysipelothrix sp. | reverse complement strand
TGTCCCGATCATTAATGTCTCTGTGACATTACAAACATTATTCATTGTTTTATTACTTTTTAAGCTCTAAAAGCAACTTATAACCTTCTTCTTCACTAAAGTAGGAACTAAACAATACAATCCATGGTTTAATTGTTTGTTCATCTTTAAACTCTTTATATCGAGAAATAATCCACTGACGCAAGGTATCATAGACAAAGTCTGGATCGATATCAATAAGATGTTTGTTTAGTTGACTAATAAACCAAGGATGTTTTTTTACATGGTTTTTCAGTAAATCCCAACGTCTTTCTAACACCAACAATTGACGATAGGTCCAATCTGAAAAAACTCCTTCATTATATTGTGTAAGCATAATGTCAACTTCATCTTTCCATTTTCTACGATCAACACTTTCTTTAAGTTGGTGATAGCCACTGGTTTCACCACAATAAAACAACCAACGCAGTGCACTTTTTAGTGCCTCACTATCATCGTTAATCTCACAAATCATCACCCACAAGCTCACCCACGGTATGTCTTCATATTTTGGTTGTTTTTGGACTTGCGTAAATATTAATTCTAAAGCGGAAGTATATTCTTGTTTTTCAATAGCCACATCAACCATATGACGAACAATTTTTGAGTATTTTGTAACGTCTACCGCTTCAAAAGGAAAATAAACCATGCTTTCCTTTGAAAAGAAATAATGCGCTTCAATTAAGTGTTGATCATCATCCACACACTCTTTTGCATGTTCAAACAAACCTTCTAATAAAGGTATTCTCTCACTGTTTTTTGCGTATTCACTTAGTAGTATTAACCACTTATTGATCACACTATCACGTATTTCGGGATACAACTCTAACCATAATGTTACATCTTCAATGACTCTTTTTGAATCAGTATTTTTATTGCGTACTAGCTTTTCTAACCACTGTGTCTGTTTATCAAAGAAATCCATTTCATAACAATCGTTGTTGGTACTTGTCCAATAGCTGACAAACTCATCCATCATCCACTCTAAGATAACTAATACACTATCAAAATAATGATGTTCACTTAACCATTGCATTTGATCCATGTAAAACTCATACGCTTCAAAAAGAACATCACTATCTTCATCACTTTTAGCATGTTCTAATGCTAAGTTGCATACTTCAATGATTTGCTTTTCGTGTTTTTTTAAATCAAACACATATTCATTAAAATCATCTGGTATTTTTAAGTAAGGTTGTGTTTGATATTCATCTTTTTTGCTTTGAGAAAGCAAAATAAACGACGCAGCTAAATGCTTACAGTAGCGTTTACCATGACAATCACAAGTCGCACTTAAAAGATGGCCTACATCGTCGACCGTAATGCTTGTTTGATAGCGTTTAGTTCCAACCACACTAAACTCATACACATGAGCATGTTGTTGGGGTTTGTTTAACACCAGTCCCCAGTTGACATAGTCATAACCACGTCGAAAAGTAGTGTCACTAAACAGATGATGGGCAACTTTTATATGCATATAACCTACCTCAACTTATTTTCGGCATGTTAGAATTGGTGTTTTAAGATAGTTTTATTATACTCTATTTTTCAAAAGGTTCAAACTGCATCTTCACAAGTTGTAGAATATGTTAAAATAAAAGTGAATTGAACTATACAAGGGAGTTAGTATGACACAACACAAACGAATCGAACGTGATTCCTTAGGAGAGGTTGAACTCGATAGCCATGTTCTTTATGGCGCACAAACAAAACGAGCAATCGATAATTTTAATATTACCCAACAGCCCATTCACAACGAACTAATCAAAGCTGTTGGGATGATTAAACTTGCTAGTGCCAATGCCAACTTTAAGGCTGGTATGCTTGATGAAGAACGACATTCTTTTATCGTCAAAGCAGCCCATGATGTTATTGATGGCAAGCTTAATCAATGGTTTATTACCGATGCTATTCAAGGTGGTGCAGGAACTTCAGTAAACATGAATGCCAATGAAGTTATCGCCAATCAAGCTGCTTTATATGCTAACCGTCGCATTGGATTATACGATTATATTCACCCAAATGATCACATTAACTTTGGTCAATCGACCAATGATGTATATCCTACCGCTGGACGAATCACAGCATTGTTTTTATCGAAAAAATTATTGCATGAGATTCAACAATTACAAATATCTTTATTAAAGAAATCAGAGGAATTTGAAAATGTTCTTAAAATGGGACGTACTCATTTACAAGATGCCATTCCAATACAGTTAGGTCAAGAATTTAGAGCTTTTGCAACATCCTTTAGTCGTGATATAAAAAGGATAAAATTCGCATTTGCGGATTTACGTTCAATAAACATGGGCGCAACCGCCATTGGAACAGGACTAAATGCAGATGAAGGGTATCGACGTTTAGTTGTTAAAGAGCTCAGTGAAATTTCAAACCTTAGCTTAACCTCTGCTAAAGATATGGTTGATAGTACCCGAAATGTAGATGCATTTGTGTGGGCTAGTTCAGCCTTAAAAACCTTAGCCGTTAACTTATCAAAAATGGCAAATGATTTACGATTAATGGCTTCAGGTCCAAATACTGGTTTTGCAGAGATAAACTTACCAGAAAGACAACCAGGATCTTCCATTATGCCAGGAAAAGTTAACCCTGTTATTGCTGAGGTAACAAACCAGGTTTGTTTTAATGTGTTTGGTAATGATGTCACCATATTAAAAGCTGCAGAAGCTGGTCAACTAGAACTAAATGTATTTGAACCTGTTATCTTTTATAAACTGTTTGATTCTATTGATACATTAACTAACGCTATTGTTACTTTAAGAGAAAATGCTATAAATGGCATTACTGCAAATGTTGATCGTTGCAATGAACATGTGGAAAATTCGATTGGCTCAATTACTGCCGTTGCTCCTCATATTGGTTATGCAAATGCATCAAAAATTGCTCGTCAAGCATTAGTGGAAAAACGAAAATTACGTGATGTATTATTAGAAAGTAATCTAATTAGTGAAAAAGAATTGGATATTATTTTAAGCGCCAAACAAATGACACGACCAGGAATATCTGGTAAACGATTACTGGTAAAAAAGCAAAAAGAAAAAGAGAAGAGGTCGAAAAATGAAAACAATTCATAGAGACTCCATATACAGCGCCATCAAAGAGGCGTGCATTAGTATACAATCTCGCTATTCACCAGAAATGGAAAAAGCCATTGAACTTGCAATGAACAAAGAAGAAGGTGTTGGTAAGAGTATTCTAAAAGTTCTTTTAGATAACTCAGAACTAGCCTCTAAACAAGGACTCCCCATGTGTCAAGATACAGGAATGGTCGTTGTATGGGTTCAACTAGGTGTCCATGTAAAAATCGAAGGTGGCTTTTTAAATGACATCATCAATGATGCTGTAAAAGAAGCATACGATGTTGCTTATCTAAGAAAATCAGTAGTGGATGACCCACTCTTTAAAAGAAAGAACACCAACGATAACACTCCTGCTATCATTCACGTGGATTTAATTGATTCTGATCAATTGATCATTAACCTTACTGCTAAAGGATTTGGAAGCGAAAACATGTCTGCGTTAAAAATGCTGACGCCTGCTCAAGGTCTTGAAGGTGCAAAGGAATTTATTATTGAAACAGTTGCCAATGCCGGGCCTAACGCCTGTCCACCACTAGTGGTTGGTGTTGGTATTGGAGGAACCATGGATCAAGCTTCTTGGCTTGCCAAACGATCTCTATTTCGAGAAATTGGTGATAGACACCCTGATGAGCAATATGCTCAATTAGAACAAGAATTACTTACTCAAGTCAATGAGTTAGGTATTGGTCCACAAGGATTGGGTGGTAAAACCACTGCTTTAGAACTATTTATTGAACATTATCCAACGCATATTGCAGGATTACCCGTTGCTGTAAATATAAATTGTCACATGACTAGACACAAGCAGGTGATATTATGATTCGATTAAAAACCCCATTAGACAACAAACAGCTATCACAATTAAAAGCCAATGATTTTATTTACATAAGTGGTTTTATTTATACAGCTCGTGATGCTGCTCATAAGCGCTTAATTGATGATATTATGCACAATCGTCCATTACCCTTTGATTTAAACAATCAAATATTGTATTATGTTGGCCCTTCCCCTACTCCAGCTCATTTAAAGTTTGGTAGTGCTGGACCAACAACCGCAAGCAGAATGGACCCATACACCCCAACATTATTAAAGCATGGTATTAAAGCAGTAATCGCAAAAGGATATCGAAGTGAAGAAGTTCGTCAATCCTTTTATGATCATCAAGCGGTTTACTTACTAGCTATTGGTGGTGCAGGTGCTTTGCTTGGTAATTGTGTGATCGACTCAAAAGTGATTGCTTATGATGATTTAGGCACAGAAGCGATACGACGATTAGAAGTTGTGGATTTCCCTGTTATTGTCGCTTATGATTTACAAAACAATGATGCATATAAAATAGCACAACAAAAAGCGATCAAATGATCGTTTTTTTAATTTAGCAAAAAAAAACGTCTTTTTAGACGTTTGGTGAAATTCGTTTGTACACATCAATAAATTCAGTCGCAATGATTTTAAAAGCTTCTGCACTCATTAGTTGATCTTGGGCATGCGTTAATAATAAGTTCATAACTACAGAACCATTTGCTACATCCTTTTGAATCAACTCTGTGTGAGCTTTGTGTCCTTTGACGAACTGTTGTTCTCCTTCTTTAAGCAATGAATCTGCTTTTTCAAAGTTTCCTTTTTTTGCTGCTGCAATCGCTTCTAAATACTTATCACGAGCAGTTCCAACATAATTAATAATTTGAAAACTAATAATTTCTAAGCCTTCCATGTGTTCCATAAACATCTCTTCTTTCTCTATTTTCTCTTTGTATATTGTAGCATACAAAGTATAGAGAAACACAACAAGTTAAATATTCAAAGTAATCTCATTTTTCTTTTCAAATAAAGAACCATCTTCAATATTCTTAAGCAAATCTTCAACTCTTGTTTTAATACTATCAAATGTATCTAAGTATCCTTGATAAGGACCACCACTTGGATCTTCTAGTCCCCAATCTTCTCTAAATCGAGCTGGAACATAAGGACATTCAACTCCACAACCCATTGTGATTAATACATCCAAGCTGTTTGGAATATCTTTTAATAATTTTGGATACAACATACTTGTGTCGATGTTGTTTTCTTCAATTGCTTGTTTTGCTAGTGGTTTTACTTCAGGGTATTGCTCTGTTCCTGCAGAATAAATCTCTATGTCATCTGTTGCTAAAGAACGAGCAATCGCTTCTGCCATTTGTGAACGGCATGAGTTGTGTATACATACAAAAGCTATTTTCATACGATATCCTCCTATAAAATAGTTTAACATAGGTGCGCAAACAAAAAGACAAGGATGCCCTGTCTTTTTGTTAAGTTTTTGTTAATTAAGCTGTTTTAACAACAGGTTTTAATGTGTATCCATTTAATGATACAGTAACCTTGCTTATGATAATATCTTCGAGTGGTTTATCAAATGGACTTCGTTTAACACTAACAATGTCATCCACAACTTCCATTCCTGAAGTTACTTCACCAAAAGCCGCATATTGACCATCTAAGTGAGGAGCATCAGCGACCATAATAAAAAACTGTGATCCAGCACTATCTGGATGTTGTGCACGTGCCATTGAAAGCACACCACGTTTATGTTTTATGTTATTGTCAAAACCATTGCTTTTAAATTGACCTGGTATTGTGTATCCAGGTCCTCCGGTGCCATTTTTTAATGGACAACCTCCTTGAATCATAAAGCTTGGAATCACTCGATGAAAAATTAATCCATCGTAAAAACCATTGGATGCTAATTGCAAGAAATTATTGGCAGTATCTTCTACGACATCCACAAACAATTCACATTCAATTGTCTTTTCGTTGTTTATTTGTAATGTTACGGTTGGATTCATATCGTTTCCTTTCTGTAAAAAACACAATCAGTGATTGTGTTTTATTCTTCGATTGGCTCAAACATGTCTTTGGTTACCCCACATAACGGGCAATACCAATCATCTGGTAAATCGTCAAAAGATGTTCCTGGCTCAATTCCGCTATCAGGATCTCCTACTGCTGGATCATAGATGTATTCACAAGCTGTGCATTGATATCTCATGTTGTTGTCCTTTCTTTTTTGTATAGTACTAGTATAACAAATTTAACCAACAATTCAATGTATGGTTACTCAATCTCTTGTTTTTTCTTGGGTTCTTTATAAAGCGTTATTTTCCCTGCATCATGAAAACTCTTTAATATAGCTAGTGATATAGGCGCGATAAACAATCCAAAAAATCCTATGGTTTGTACTCCCACAAACATCGCTAACAACGTAATAACAGGATGTAGACCAACTTGATAACCAATAATTCGAGGTTCAATTACATTTCGAACAATCGTGATGATGATATACAAGACAAAAAGTGACACTCCTAAAAATATTTGACCATCAATAAGTAGAAAAACTGCCCAAGGAACCACAATACCACCAGTACCTAAAACAGGAAGAATATCAAAGATAGCGATTAAAAACGCAATGATAATAGCGTTGTTTATACCAAGTATACTTAAACCAATACTTAACTCAACAAAGGTTACACAAATGATAATCAAATAGGACTTACCATATTTTTTTAATATTGAAAGTAAAAACCCATTAAAATCTTCAATTGTGTTAACCGTTTTTTCAGATAGCTGATTTTTTAAAAATTGAACAATTGTATCAAAATCAATAGCAATAAAGAAAGTCACAATAATCATAATTAATGTCGATACAAGCATTAGTGGAACTTTTGTGGCAGTAGTAGAAATAAGAGTAACCACTCCAACTGACAAAGTTGAAATTATATCGCTTGTGCTTCCTATTAAGGTGTTAAAAAATTCATCAATCGTACTAACAAGAGTTGGATCCATGTTTAAGATAAAGTTTGAGAAATTATCAGACACGGTTTCTAAAAATGGCACAATTGTTGAAAAATACAATGATGGTAAGGTGTTAAAAAATGAACCTAGAAAGACAAATATTCTAAAACTTCCCCAACCTAATAAGGCAATGATTAGAGAAAAGAAGGCTAGTATGACAATGATCGCGCTTAGTTTAAATGGTATCTTTGTCTTTTTGTGTAAAACTCGAATTAATGGTTGAAATGCTGCAGCTAAAATAAAGCCAAAGATAAATGGCGAAATATAAGCAAAAGCATATACAACTGTAAAGTATATGATTGCACCAACAATTAAAACTGTGACACTGTTAATAATAAATGTGATTTTCTTTTGATCCATGATTCCCCTTTTGCATATTATATCACGAAAATTTTTATTTTTAATAATATAGG
>CAYZMP010000062.1:0-7779 GCA_964479585.1 uncultured Erysipelothrix sp. | reverse complement strand
TATTAAAATTTTGCGGTTAAATTTACTCGACCATAAAAATATATCATCACTAGAAAAGTTAGACCTTCACTTACAATAAATGCAATCCAAAGTCCTAGATAATCAAAATAGTGCGATAAAAGTAAAGCAAAAGGTATTAGCAGAACACTGCTTCGTAAAAGAGTTAACATCATTGCTTTCTTTGGATGTTTTAATGCACTTAACGCTGTAGAAAAAACAATATTAAATCCAGCAAAGAAGTACCCAATAAAGTAAACCAACAATCCTTCTTTTGCAATATGGGCTACAGCATTGTTTGCTTCTCTATTAAAACCGTAAACAAGTTCATCAACAAAGAAGTTTGTAATAAAATTGATTAGAATAATTAGAACAAGAACAATTAAAATGGACTTTTTTATAATTTGCATCAAAGCAACAGTGTCAAGTCTGGCATAACTCTCACTTAACAATGGCTGAATACCATGTGAAACTCCAACAAAAATCGACGTAACAATAAGTGCAAGATTTGCAATAATCGCATACGCTGCAACACCATCACTTCCTCCTTGCCTAATAAGGATTAGATTAAAAACAATGAGTGAAACACTAAGTGCTAACTCAGCAATCAGTGCAAACAATCCATATGATCCAATTTTCTGAACAATTGATAATGAAAACTTAGGTATAAAGTGAAAAGTTCGCTTTTTTGAAAGTAAATGAGAGGTTAAAAGAAACACACTGAACAAAGCAGATAAGCTTGTTGCAAAAGCAGCACCAAACATACCCCAATTAAAACCAAATATAAACAACGCATCTAACACTATGTTTGAAAAACTACTCAATAACATTGCGCTCATTGCTAATTTTGGTCCATTGTCATTTCTAACAAAAGCTAACAGAACATTATTAACTAAAAAAACAAATGAAAAGGACAAGATTGTTTTTAAGTACACATTCACATAACTCATTAATAGATCAGGAACACCTAATAAAACTGAAAGTAGTGGTGTCCAAAGCTGTCCAACAATAAGCAACATTAATCCAATAGCAAATACTAAAAAAACGCTATGGCTATAAGCATTTTTAGAAAAATTTGACTCTCTACTATATGTCTTAAACATGATTGCACCACCTAGACCAATCATCAAACCTAACCCATGCAACACGCTATAAATAGAAATCGCAAAATTTAGTGCTGCCAAACCATCACTACCTAAGGCTATCGAAATAAACAAAGTGTCGATTAAAATATAAAAGGATAACCCTAACATCCCTAAAATGTTTAAGAAAACGTATTTTGTAATTTGCCTATTTAGTCCATGTTTCATTTGCATCTCCAAAAAAAATGGTATCCTCATTTATCCCTTCTAAGACCTAATGGAATAAATCAGAATACCAGACAATTTTACCCGGTGGCAAAATTATGGTTTATACAACTCAAAGTTTAGTAAAAATACTTCACCTTGTCAACATCAATTGTGAAAACACACTATAGAAGCTACATATTGCATATGATGATGCATCCATAACAAATTAAAAACCACAGTACAAATGCATAAATTTATTTAACTTCAAAAATACTTCCTTCTTTGTGATAATTGAGTTTTTCATAATATGTATCGACGTCAGACATTACATAAACGACATATTGGGGATACAGATGTTTAACATAACTCATTAACTGCTTACCAATGGATTTTCCACGAGCACTTTGATCAACCAATGAATCACATATATAAATATAAAACCCAAAATCTTCTATACAACGAACAAAGCCACATAACATGTTATTATCATAGGCTACATATGTAATGGACTTTAGTAAATTTTCTTTGTATTTCTCCACAACATCTTCATGCCAATAGCACTTCCATTCTTCATTTTGTTTCTTAAGTAAATCAATTAATTGATTTTGATCATCTTTTGAATATTTTCTTATTTCAATCATGATTCTCCTTTGTCTTATTGTGTGAAGTCTACTGAAATCGTAAACATTGTTTTCGCTTTTTCGGTATACTTTTTTATAAAATCAGTTTTTTCTAATGTATATCGATCTCTGTTGTACTTGTACTTTACTGCTAATGAACGTTTTAACTTCTCATACTCTTTTGCTATCGATTCATCACTTACTAAAAGTTGTTTAAAATACAACTCATCAATATCGTCACTAAGTCGAAGGTGTAAGTGAAATACTTGTGATTGGTATCCTTGACTAGTGTAACCTTTATTAAAGGAATGTCTAAATCTACTCTTTGACATCAAAATATAATCATATTGTAAAAGCTTTGTGCTAATTGCATTATAATCCTCTTTTTGACAAACCAATAAAATATCAACTACTGGTTTTGAACAAATCGTCTTTACTGCACTGCTTCCAATGTGATGGATACTATTTTTGTATGGTAAAAAAAACGTTAACTTTTTCTTTTCACTACAAAACCAATTCTCCCAACTAGGATTGTATGAAACCAGTTCAATTGGAAATAATTGCCATAGCTCTTTTTTACTTAAATTTGATAAATCATTTTTCATAGAGTATCCTAACTAAACTAATACTTGATCACTTATCTTGAACAAGTTTTACTATACGACAAACAAATATTAAAAGTGCACATATAAGTAAATACAAAACTAAAATTCCTGGTGCATCGTCAATGTCAGCCAAGCGATAAACAAAATAACTCATAATTAGCATTATAACAATCATCATGTTACATTTAAGTATCATCCTGCTATTTACAACTACGCTTTTTAAATTTGAACCGCTTAAATTCAACTCATTAAAAACATCGTAAAACAACCAAGAAAGTATAAACATAAACAAAGATATTAACATGCTGATTGGTCTAAGTATGAAATGATATGTCAGTTGAAAGGGATTTAAAATCGCAATCGCTGCACTTAAAATTGCTGCAACAATAAAAACAAAAACCCCAAAACCAAAGACAATCTTTAAAGTTGTCGTTTTCTTAGTTATCATGTTTGTATTCACCATTGTTTAAAATAATTACAATTAGAATCGAGACTTTTCATAGTTGTAAGGTATACTTGTCCCTACAACAACATCATCAATTTTTTCAATAATTAACCAGTCATCCATGTTAGATTGATGATCAAAGTCAAGCGGTTCAATGTTTTGGAAATTTTCAAATTCTACAAAAATTAAACATTTTTTATGCCAACGTTTAATTTGTTTTTCGTCCAATTGAAGCTTTGAATGATGTTTTTTAAACAGTTCGACAATTTGATCATCCGTTAACTTTACATAATTTTCAACATTTGTTACCGTAGCGGTGGCTGTTATTTTTTTTGATCCTTGAACCATAAAATACAAGGTATCTCCTGTAAAAACACGACTATGAGGAATTTTTCTACCTGCTGCCCCACGAACGACCATAGTTTTTGAACCATTGACCATTTTCTCATATTCTTTTGATGTTTTATCAGTATACACTACGTGAACCATAACTTACACCTCCTGTTAATATTTCTTATTGTGTTCATTATAATAAATAAACCCAATGAGTAAACTAAATAAATAAACAAGCACAAACATAAGAATTGTATACTCTGTGGATAACTCTTGTAGTAGGTTTGCTGGTGTTAGATTGTTGGCAACATATTGACCAAAAGAAACAATAATTAGTATTTGAATACAATTAATTATGCTTTGCCTTAGTACAACATATGTTTTCCCTTTTTTCTTTGTGTTTTGCCACCTATTTTTAATCTTCTCGAAATCATTAAACCCCATTAACTCTAACACTATAAAATACACAAACATCAGTGCAATAAAAATATAATAAAACAACACATGATAAATCGTCAACATAAAAGGCAATGCAATCAACAAAGCAAATAAAGCAATAATCGCTAATAGACGAATGTTTTTATTAATAATGATCATCTCCTTTTTCAATGAGTGACTGCTTAATGATAAAACCAAGCAGTAAACTTTTTAGTTCTTCACTTTTTTCAAATATAGCTACATGACCACAATCAGGTAAGGTTACAAACTCAGCTTGCTTAATGTTATCAGCGATAATTTTAGAAAATTTGACAGGTTTTAATATATCATCTTCTCCACATACAACCAAAGTAGGACAAGTAATTTTGTGTAACTCATCTGTAATAGTAACATCACTTAAAAACGTGTCATACAAAATTTTCTGACCTTTTAAATAATCATGTGGTAGCTTACTCATAACTTTAGCACGTTGTTCTAACATTACTTTGTTTTTCTCTAAATATGAGTGTCCATATATACTCGATAGCATTCCTTTAAAAAATATTTCTGGATTATTTGTTTGTGTAAGAATAATCCAATTATTAATTGCATGGGTTAGTACTTCATCTAATTCACTTACGGAATCAATGATACTAATGCTTTTTGTCATTTGTGGATAGTCGATTGCAAAACGCATCGCTACTTCTCCTCCATATGAAGTACCTACAATATGCACATCCTTTATGTCACAATGCTCAAAAAGTTTCATCGCTTGATAAGCATGCTGTTTAAATGAATAAGGTCCTTTTGGTTTATCTGATTTTAATTGCCCAAGAAAATCATGCACTATAACTTTATAACCAAGTTTTTTAAACGTTGGCCAGTACATTTCCCAACTGCTTGTGGATGCCATAACCCCATTAAAAAACGCAATCGTTTTATTGGATGCGATATCCCCTTTTACTTCATAATAGATTGACGACCCGTCAATGGATAAAATTGCCATGGTATTCCCCTTTTATGTTCCTTTAATTTTTACTTATTTTGATTGCATTGTTGCGACTTAATCAACAGTTCTAAAACTATTATACAATAAAGTTCGCTTTTGAAAATGCGATACACGTCTTTTTAAGTTTATCCTTTGATATATTAAATAAACTATTATCATCATTTACATCGTTAATTCTATTTGCATCAGATTAATCGTTTGAATAGTACCAACCATTATCTTGATGATAAATCATTTGCTTACTCATTCCTCCATCCACAACAAAATCTTGTCCTGTAATAAAACTAGCTTGATCACTTGCTAAGTACATAATCATTTGTACAACATCCAATGCATGACCCACACGACCTACAGGATGTTGGGTGTGATCTACTTTATCTAAGTCATCATTTTTAACATCAATCCACCCAGGAGATACACTATTTACGCGGACTTTATGTGATAATGACATAGCCAAAGCATGTGTTAAAGAAGCTATTGCTCCTTTTGCACTACTATAACTTTCAGTGTTTGGCTGACTCATAAATGCTCGTGTCGATGAGATATTAATAATAGATGAAGCTGGCGAAAAATAATCCATAAATAGCTTTGATAAGTAAAATGGTGCTGTGACACCAACTTTAAGTGCATACTCAAATTCATCATAAGTACATTCTTTTATTCCTTTATTTAAAGGGATTGCATTGTTTATGAGGATATCGATTTTCTTATGTCTTACAATTACATCACTTACAAAAGATTCTATGTCCTCTTTTTTTGATAAGTCTCCAACAAAACCATCGTGTTGATTCACATCAATAGTACAAACAATTGCACCTTTGCTTCTAAATTCTTTTGCGATAGCACTACCAATACCACTTGCTGCTCCTGTAACAACGACCACTTTATTTTCAAACATGCTGTTCTCCTTTTTTTGCCAACATACATAAAGTTTTTGACTCTTTATTGATGGATTCACCCAACACATTAGCAAATGCATTAACTACAACAAAGTTTTGTTGTATCAGTTCATTCTCTATCGTTTGAAGATCAAACACTTTAAACCAGTTTCTTACAACTTCTATATCATTGTTTTCTTTAATAATGGTATATTGTTCAAGTTTTACATCGTTATCATACTCCCAAAACGCTTCTAAACAAAGGTATGGCTCTTCACTCCAAAAACCACCTTCATTTTCATATTCCCACAACCTAGACACTTTACGTTGATTAAACTCATTAGCTGTAAAAACATCAAAAAGAAACACACCATCCTTTTTTAATGCTTTGCTTACAAGTTGTAGCAGTCTTTTACGATCACCATCGGATAATACAGCATAGTCACAGTAAATCATCAAAACAACATCAAATTCATTCTCAATATCCAATGTTAAGTAATCTAAGTATTTATAGTTAATAGCTAAGTTTTCCATTTTTGCTTGTTGCTTTGCATATGCAATGGAACGTTTTGAAAAATCAACTCCAGTTACTTGATAACCTTCTTTAGCAAGCTTTTGAGCATATAACCCCGGTCCACAACCTAAATCAAGAATAGTAGGATAGATACTTTTAGGAAATTGATTAGCAATAAATTCAACGGATTGTTCTATAAAAGAATGCGAACGACTTGCTGCTTCGATATCTGGATCTAAATGTGCTTGAAGCAAGTGTTTAGAAATAGTAAGATCATCCCAAAAATTAAACGAACTTTTCTCATACAATGCAGGCTTTTTTACATACTTAAATAAATTATTCATGATTATATCTCCTAGGTGTTCACTAAAATTATCATAAATGAAAAGAAACGTCACATCAACTAAAAAGGATAAAGGATTTCATTCTACTAGAGTTTTTTCATCATGATGATTTCTTGATCATGTTGATCAACTTGATAAAATCCTAGTTCTTTATAAAGTTTAAGTGCATAATTTTGTTGTTGAACAGATAAAATTGCTTTTTTATATCCTTGGTTTTTAATATGTTCAATCATCGTTTCCATAAGCTGTCTTCCTATACCTTTATTTCGATAATGTTGTAGCATTGAGATCGAAAATTCCAACACCACATCTGTTTCACTGCATTCTCGATTAGTTTCTCTTACCCAGACTGCACCGATGATGTCATTCTCAACTTGTGCACAATAGCAAATATCATGTTCTTTAACTCCAAAGTTTTCGATGTATTGATACAAATGCTTCTCATAGATAATCGAAAATGGAGCTTTCTTTTGAGTAGGTTGAAAGATAGCTTCATAAAGAAACATTTCTAAAAGGTCAAACTCTTCAACATGCATTAATCGTATTATCACTTTCATAGTTTCTCATTTCCAATTTTTGTTTATTTAACGATAAATATTCTTCGTTTTTTTTGCATGATTACTCTACGTATATTTTAACCCTTTTTACTACTAGTTTCACCAGTTTAATCTTATTTCATCGTTTGTTGGATGACTATTATACCTACCATTACCTTAGACTATAAATTTGTGTAAGATCATTCCAAGAGCACAATTGGCTAACATTATGAAAACTACATTATCGTTTTGCCACTTTAAGAACAATCGATCAAATAAAGAACATGGTTGATAAGAAAATTTTTAGAAACCTTTTAACCAAGGAAATGTTCCATTAAGTCATTGTATTTTCAATTTTTATGTTTTTTAAGTAGAATAACATCAAAGAGAGGTACACATATGCTTAAAGAATTTCAACATCAATCGTCTTTATCATTTGAAGACACCATAGAAACGTTAAAAGAACTATTTATGAAGAAGAAGTATGGAACACTTTGTAGTATTAGCTTATCAGACAAGTTTAAAGAAAAGAACATTCCATTTGATTCAAAGCTTACAATCCTTGAGATATGCAACCCACTAGAAGCAAACAAACTAATTACAATAAATACGAAAGCAATGTTTTTGTTGCCATGCAAAGTTTTAGTCATCGAAAAAAATGGCAAAACAACCGTTGAATTAGTGCTACCAACTAGTTTTATGTCATTATTCGATGACCCTGCACTAACTAAAGCAGCACAGGAAATTGAAACAGCAATTGTAAATACTATTTTAGAAGTATAATTGATAAGT
>CAYZMP010000061.1:0-7904 GCA_964479585.1 uncultured Erysipelothrix sp. | reverse complement strand
TCTTAACTAAACACGGAGCTTTCATTTGAAACGGAACTTTAATTACAATTCAAGCTACTTTATTGCATTTAAATTGAAATGTAACAGAATAATTTAACTAGACATTAATGATGACTGCATATGAAAAAGATTCAGCTTTCGCTGAATCTAATGCTTAATTGTTTGACATTTTATCAGGTTATCCCAACATTTGACTTAGAGCCTTTTATTGTGTGAAATACCAACGATTAACAATTAAAATATTATTTTTTATTATGGTGATGCAATGAAATCAGTCCCATTATAAACCCAACCATTGCAGTCTACGGATACGAGTTCATCATCAGTAATTGTTACTTCACATGTAGTATCACCAACTTGAATTGGATTATCATATTGTGCAGGCCAACCAGCAGGAGGATTCACTTGTTCAATTGCAACTTGTGAATACAATTGTCTTGCATTTGCTTGATCTCTACTATCTCTAGCTTGACCCACATAATTCAATATCGATGGTACTAGAATAGCAGCTAATACAGCTAGTATAAGAATAACTACAATAAGCTCAATAAGAGTAAAACCTTTCTTGTTTCTTAATAATTTTTTCATTTTCCTTCTCCTTTTCGTTATTTAAATTTAACAACAATATTCTAGTCTTGTCAACAAACTTTGATAATAGAATCACGTTTTTGCACAACTTTTTGTAATTCATTTGTTTCAAACTACATATTTGATACAATCTATGTCATTTACTATCTTGTTGTTGTTGTTCTTCCTGATAGTCGTTTTAACAACTCAGGATTGCTTGAAATACCTAATGCTGTTTCAAAGGTAATTTGTCTTGCGTTCATACGTTGAACTAGACTTGCTTCTAAGGTTGTCATTCCCATGCGACTATTTGTTTGAATGGTAGTCGCTATTTGGAAGATTTTTCCTTCTCGAATTAAGTTTGAAACTGCATCATTCATCAACATAATCTCGTGTATCGCGACTCGACCTGAACTATCGGCTTTGGGAACCAATACTTGGGATATCGCAGCTTTTAACACTGTTGATAGTTGTGTTCTAATTTGAGACTGTTGATGCGTTGGGAATGAATCAATAATTCTATCGATGGTGTTTGGTGCACCAATTGTATGCAATGTAGAGAAAACAAGGTGACCTGTTTCAGCAGCTGTAATTGCTAAACTAATGGTTTCATGATCTCGCATTTCTCCAACTAAGATAACATCAGGATCTTCACGAAGCGCAGAACGTAATCCATCATGGAAAGAACTAACGTCTTTATGAATTTCTCGTTGGTTTATCAATGACATCTTTGGCTTGTACACATACTCGATGGGATCTTCTAGAGTTAAGATATGTTTTTGTTTACGACGATTTATATGATCAATCATCGCAGCCAATGTCGTGGATTTCCCAGAACCAGTTGGACCAGTTACTAAGACTAATCCTCTAGGTAAATCAGCTAAATCTTTTAATATTACTGGTAAATCTAACTGATCAATGGTCGGGATATCGTTTTTTAATAGACGCATTGCAATTCCAGGTTTGCCTTGTTGGCGATAAACGTTGATTCTAAATCGATTGCCAACCCAATCTGTGTAGGCAGTATCAATATCTTTCCCAGAATAATATATAGTCAATTGCTCATCAGAAAGGAAATCAGCAATCCAATTAAGTACCTCTTTCTCTGTTAAAGGTGGATATTGGAGTTTTTCTAACAATCCAATTCTGCGAACAATCGGTTGACTGTCTGTAACTAAATGAATATCAGAGCAGTCATGTCGATTTGCATAATCTAGTATTTCGGCGAGCATCTATTCCCCCTTTCTTATTCAACAGTGTATAGAATACGGATCGCTTCTTCAAACGAAGTTTTTCCTTTTTCAATAAGCTCTAATACTTCATCTCGTAACAAACGCATGTCCGTTTGTTTTGCATACTGTCTTAGTTTTTCCATGGTTGCTCCTTTAGAGATAAGATTCTCTAACTCTGCATCAATAAGCACTATTTCAAAGACAGCAGTTCTCCCACTATAACCGGTATGGTTACAGTGATTACAACCAACAGCATGATACGCTTCATCTATATCCGTGTGCAACAGCAGATTGTCTGCATTGGACACTTTGGCTTTCTCTTTACACTTGGTACATAGTTTTTTAACCAACCGTTGAGAAATAACGCACTTTACAGAAGAAGCGACTAAAAATGGTTCAATACCCATATCCACAAGCCTTACAACCGTTGATAGTGCATCGTTTGTATGGATAGTAGATAGTACGAAGTGACCGGTAATTGCGGCACGTATGGCGATTTCAGCCGTCTCTGTGTCACGGATTTCCCCAATCATAATCGTATCTGGGTCTTGACGTAATATTGAACGTAAACCACTTGCAAAGGTTAACCCAGCTCTTTGATTTACTTGAATTTGAGTAATACCTGAAAACTTGCGTTCAATAGGATCTTCAACGGTAACTATTGACTTTGCAGGTGTTGCAAGTTTGGAAAGCATTGAATATAACGTGGTCGTTTTACCACTTCCTGTAGGACCTGTTACAAGCAAAATACCATGTGGCAATTTTATCGCCTTTTCAATAAGTTCGATAGTTCGATCAGATAATCCAAGACTGTGTAAGTCATAGGAAATCGAGCGATCTGCACCAAGTAAACGAATAACAATCTTCTCTCCAAAAGGAGTTGGGATGCTTGAAACACGAAGATCTACATTTAAGAAATCATTTTTAAATTGAAATCCACCATCTTGTGGAACACGCTTCTCTGCAATATTCATTCCACTTATAATTTTAATCCGAGTTGTAATCAGTTGGTGTACATCGTGAGATAACTCATTGTGAACTTGTAAATCACCATCAATTCTAAAACGAATACGAGTTATTTTTTCTTCTGGTTCTATATGAATATCTGAAGCATTTTGTTGATAGGCTTCAAGTATTAAAGAGTTCACTAATTTGACGATTGGTGCTGAATCAACACGTTCTGCAAGATTAATGTCACTTTCCTCATCTTTACTTTGAGTCGGAATGTAACTAGCACTGTATTCATCTTTAATTGACCCCATAATATCTTCACTAGATTTCTGTGTATATACTCGATTTATACCACGGTCAATTTCACCTAATGGTGATAACACTGTTTCTACTTCAAGCCCTGTAATCATTGCAATGTCTTCTAATCCAGCAAAATCAAGAGGATCGTTTGTTGCAACAGTTAGTGTGCCCGAACGTAAATAAACCGGCAAAACCATATGTCTACGTGCGAGTTGTTCAGGAACAATCTTCACAGCATCAGCCTCAACAACAAACAATGGAGAATCAACATATTCTACAGATAATCGAACACCTAAAGTACGCAAAATATCACGTTCACTAGCAAAACCAAGTTCACTAATAACCTCACCTAAACGTTTTTTGCTCTTTTTTTGTTCTTCAAGTGAAGCAGCTAACTGTTCTTCACTGATAATTTTCTCTTCGATCAATAACTGACCAATTGGTATTGCTCTCATAAACAATCCTCCTTTGACATTCCCTCTTTTAAAAATTTATAACTTTCGCTATAATGATACTCAGTTAGGATAGGTATCATTATGACTATTTATGCACTATATATATTTCTTGTTGGAACAATTTTTGGCTCATTTTTTAACGTTGTTATCCATCGCTTGCCTCTAAATAAAACAATTATCTATGGAACTTCTAGCTGTCCAAATTGCAATAATCGTATAAAACCTTACGATCTAGTTCCCCTTATTAGTTACTTAGTTTTAAAAGGGAAATGTAGAAACTGCTCTTCACCTATATCCATTCGCTATCCAATTATTGAAGCAGTAACGGGTTTAAGTTACATGCTAGTATTTTTAAGGTATGAACTATCAAGTTACTTTTTCATTGGGGTAACACTTGCATCCATATTAATAATAATAACTATGATAGATATTGATACCATGGAGATCTATGATCGATTTCATGTTTTAATATTCATACTAGCGTTTATAAACTTATTTATAAGTGATTTAAGTATCCTTAACCACGCTATTGGTTTTTTCATCATAAGTATTCCACTTTTCATCCTGGCAATAATCACAGGAGGAATTGGTGGTGGTGACATTAAACTTATTGCAGTTTCGGGCTTACTTCTTGGTGTAGCTAATACTCTAGTTGCATTTTTTATTGCATCCGTTGTTGGTGGTGTAATTGCGATTTATTTGCTTTTGTTTCAAAACAAATCTAGAAAACAAGCAATAGCTTTTGGTCCATATTTATGTGTTGGTATTTTTTCTTCTTACTTGTATGGAGAACATATTATTAATTGGTATTTAAACTTGTTCTTCTAACTTATTTTGGTGGATAATAATCAGGATCAGTTGTTGGATCATAATACTCGCTATCACCGAGGTAATCACCACTATAATCTCTTTCATCACCTTCTTCAATTTTATGAATTGAATACACATCGAATGTGAATGTTGCGGTGTTGACATCAAAATTATAATTTGATGCACTAATATAAACAGTAGTATCCCATTCAGTCACTTCATCTAAAAAGGACAAATAATTTTCATAATCTGCAACAACATTATAAGTATGACTTTGTTTTAATAATACTGATTCTGTTGAAGGAATAAAATCCTCTTTAATGCTATCTCCTAGATACTGCATCACTAACTCCTTGATGCGATAGGATGGTTCAGCCATAAACATTTGTTGTGAATCTGGTGTAGCAACCTCTAAATCACCTAGTGACGCTTGAGTTATTCTCATGTTGTATTTATCAGTTAAAGGAAGAACCCATCGTTCATACTCAGCAGTCAAAAGCGGTTGCTCAATTTCGGAAAACTCATCATTTAGTTGAATAAGTTTATCTTCTCTTTTAGCAACAAGTGTATTCTCAAGTGCTAGTTTTATTTCAATTTGGCTTTGTTGTAGTTCTAATTCACTAAGTTTTATCTCATTATCTTGAATAGATTGATTCAACGGTAAAATCACAAACATGATAAACGACAAAATAAGTGCAACTAAAATTAGAACAAAAATTAGAAAACGTTCACGCTTTGAAATAGTCATCCTTAATTACCCCCTTTTAAAACACATTGAATCGTAGAGAAATATAGTTGCTGCCCCTCATCATAAGTGTACCCTGAATAAGAAACTTTCTTAAAATGATTCGTACGTTCTAATCGAAGGACATAATTCGATATATCAAATGCACTCCGACCACTAATTACTACTGATATACTACCACTTTGATAAGTTAAGCTTTGAAATTCAACGAATTCAGGCCTTGAATAATTAAGAACTCGTATTGGAACTGAATTAAAACGAACACCTGCGTCAAACACTTCATTTATACTTTCCACTTCAAAAAGCATTTCTTCAATTTGAGCTATATCACTCTCAAGACTATTTACATATGCCAATCTTGATTGTATTCTTGGGTTATTTACAAACTCATCAATACTTTCAACTTCACTGTTCAATAACATATTATCGACAAACAGTTTAATACTAAATGCACCAAAAAGAAGAAAAACAACGACTAAAATAACAACATATATCTTATTGTCGGAATATTGACTTGCTTTAGTTTTGGTAACTTCTTCATATTTTGCTAATAAGTTCATATCTTGTGTTTTCATGATATCACTTCCTTAACATAGTTCCCAACACATTAGTATATTGTGTCTGAAACTCACAATCCCCATCCACAAATGATGGTTGGCTTAAAATTTCGCTGTCAACAAGTAAGTTTTTGTTTACTCGTTCATTTATTTCATCTAAAATCTCATCTTTTCCTATTAAGAAAATTTTATCTACACCATTTTTAATTCCTCGTGTATATGAAAATTGAATCATTTTACTAATATTATCTTCAATCGTATCTAAGTACTCATCTCTTGCAAAGTCAGAGTATGTTACTAAACGAACATTTCTTGATAAAATATACTGTCCTCGATCAAATAAATAAAGACGTAAATGACCATCTCCTACTTCAGTAATAATAACCTGATCCATCTTTTCCATAACTGGATAAGTTTCCATTACTTTAATAATTGCATTTGTTGCAGAATCAATAACAACAGGTTTAATCTTTAAACTTCTTAATAAGTTAATGTAAGATTCTAATGCACTATCTAACACTGCAACAGCAAGCAATCGATATGCTTCGCGCTCATTCTCATCGAGAATACTTTCTAAAATAATGAAATCCATAATATAATCTGGAGTTAGATTTAATGTATCCATCATTTCACTACGAACAATGAAAGCTAATTTTTTCTCATCTATTTTGGGTGTAATAATTTCTCGATATATAACAGATGTGTTATTTAAACAAACATAACCTTCTCTTATATCGCTCAAACCAAACTCTTCCAATTTTTGCTCGAAAACCATTAATAAATTATCAAAGTTTGAGTCACTTATACCTTGCTGATCAATCCAATCTCCCTCAAAATCAAATGAAAATGCTGACTTACAAACGACTGAATTTCTCTTTACTTTAGCCTCAACTAAGTTCACCGACCCGTTTTTAAACTCAATACCGATAGCCATAACCATCATCCCCTCTCCATCTTATCCAATTGACTCATACATTTGGAATATAGGTTGAATTATCGAAATTACAATAAACCCAATTACAATACCTAAAACTACAATCATAATAGGTTCAATCATTGATATCATCCGCTGGATAGCACTATCCGCCTCGTCATCAAAATAATCTGCAGTACTATTCAATATATCTCCTAATGAACCTGCTTCTTCTCCTATATACAACATTGATCCTAGCATTGGATCAAATTCTTGAGTATTCTCAATCGCTCTAGAAATTAATTCTCCTCGACTAACTTCAGCTAGCACATCTACAAATAAATCCTCCAAATATGCATTACTTAAAACTTTCCCCGTCGTTTCAATCATGTCTAAAGTTTGTACTCCACTTGAATAAAGTGAAGCGAAAGCTCTTGCACAACGTGCTGAATAAACAGTTCTGTTGAGTTTTCCAAAAATTGGTAATCTAAGCTTGAGTCGATCAAATGCAATTTTTACACTCTTCACTTTTAATAATAATCTCGTTGCAACAACTAGCACGATAAGCAAAATAATCAGTTGAATCCAATTACCCAATAAGAAATTTGAAAAACCTAAAATTATCTTCGTTGTCCAAGGCATACTGGATTCATCAAACATTCCAGTAATTGTAGGCAAAACAAACGTCACTAAAACTAAAACAACAAAAATTGATACGATTGCCAAAATTAAAGGATAAACACTTGCTGATCGTATTTTGCTTGATAGCTTTTGTTCTTTTTCAAAATGCACTGCCATTCTATTTAATGATTGATCAAGAGTACCTCCAACTTCACCAGCTTCAACCATGTTAATTAGCAGTTCTGGGAAAGCACCCTTTTGAAAACGCATAGAATCAGATAATGAATTACCTTTTTGAACATCTTCATATATTTGCCTAAATATTGCTTTGCTTTTTCTATCATTTGCTTTATCTTGCAATAAATCAAGTGCCTGAATAATTGGGATTCCTGAATATATCATTGTTCCTAACTGACGCGAAAAAATGACAAGATTTTTCACTTTTAGTTTTCCTGCAGTGTTTTCTCTTACATTTGTTTCTTTATAATCTACTAAGTAAAGTTTCTTTTCACGAACATTGCGTTTTAAATCGTCAATATTCTCAACGCTCATGAAATCACGTTTGGTATTCCCCTGACGATCCATAGTAGTTACAGTGAAATTTCTCATTGACTCACCCCTTGAATCACGGTGACCAAATAACAATATTATTTATTTGTCTATTGTGGCCTTGTATCATTATCTCAATTGTAAATCAACACACAATATTTTACAACTTATTTCACATAATGGAGCTTAAAAAAGACTATATTT
>CAYZMP010000060.1:0-8400 GCA_964479585.1 uncultured Erysipelothrix sp. | reverse complement strand
CTTTATGGATTATTTCAAGCTCATACCAATAAAAATCTTCATTGATTGGATTTCTACCAAGTAAGACCGATTCTTGATTGTAATTAAAAATTGATTTGCTTTTTAGAGTATCACATCTTCCATAATCAACAATCCAGGATACATTGATTTTAAACTCTTGAGCGACACTTACATCAGTGCATCTTCCTGTATACGAAATGGAATTGTTGCTAACTTCATTATAAGCAATAACAGAAACTATTATCGTAATTGCTAAAAATGCAAATTTGGTTTTTTTTCTATTTTTCAATGGTTTGTTATTTAAGTATATTGTAATTGGCATGTATGAAAAAGAACAATATACAGTTCCTTTCTCTGACTTTTCTACAATTGTGTGTATAAGGTTAATATTATTTATACATACCAACTGAACCTGCTGTCCAGTTAACATTTATTCTTGCGGTATATGAACCATGATTGTCTACTACATAATAATAACTTGTGTAAAATGGATAAATACCGTTATCTTGATATCGATAAGCTGTTACCCAATGATTTTCATAGGGTGATCCTAGCATTTTCAATAAACCAATTACAACAGGATAACCTTTGTTAATTGATGTTTTGGCTTGAGTAAATGTAGTAGCGCTTGAGGAAAGAAATGAATAGTTGCTCACTATAGATGGATTATTATCTAAAAACCATGACCATACTCCATTAAAAACATGAACTGGCAATGTACCATTTCTACCTTCATCTATATGTTGATACAGGCTTGTTATCAAACTGGCGGGTGTGCTTGATCTATATGCTCTTATGATTGAAGGTACTACTGTATTGTCTTTGTAGTCGTCAATATAGGCTATCATTATGGCTGTAGCAATAGTGCCACAAATACCACCACTGGGATATCCTTGTGCAATCGGATAATTAGTTTTGTTATTAATCCACTTTCCACTACTGTAATTTGAAAATCTACTTGAATCAATACCAATACTAGAATTCAAGTTAATTTTCTTTTGATAATCACTGTTCATAATTGCATCATAGAAGTGATTCTCCTGTAATAATAAAGCACTATTTCTTCTGATTTGCAAGCTAGTTATTAATTCTTTGCTGATAATAACATTTCTCTCTAAATCTAAATACGAGTTGTCTTGCGTATCTACAAAATAAGATAGTGGACCACCAAAAATCTTTCTCTTGTTTTTTTCGATGTTTTTGTAAGGAATAATCTTAGTGTCTAAATCATAAATAACAAAAACACCAGTATTCCTAGTAGAAATTACATAGCCTCCTTCATTGAATTCAGTTAACAAATAGGTTGGATTGTCTGAAATATCATAAAGTATTGTTTGATTATTAACTGAAACTACTCTTTGTTCTAAAGCTTCAACCTGTTTAGTGATTACAAACTTCTGTTTATCACTTTCAAAACCTGATAAATCCGTACCTATTTCTAATGCTTCAACTGGACTAAAATGATTATTAATAAGAGTTAATGTAAACAACAAAGTCAAGAGTATTCTGAAATTTTTCGTCATAATTGTTATTCCTTTTCTCTCTACTATAGTAATAATATCGGTTTTTATTATCCAGAGTCCTAAAATGAACGATAGTGATATCAACATATATACGACGACTTGTCCATATTGTAAAGTTGAATCAAAGTTAAGTTGCGTATAAACTAAGATGGGCGTAATCATAATTGAAACAAGTAAAGTTATTCCATATTTTTTTTAGTATGAACTCCTCCGTTACTGTCAAATTCTAAGTCTCGTGAAGAAGCTGCAAAAAATATTTTATCTCTGATCATTTATGCAACAAAAAATAAGACGAACTAAAAGTACTGTTATTTTTCTTTAATCTTAATTCCTCTCTATCGTGATTTTTTTAACAATGTTTCTAACTATTTTGATATTAACAAAGAGATGATATCTTGTCAATGTTAATTTTCATCTGGATTGTATAAAATGGTATTGAATAAAAAGCGATAACTGCTATCATTAGTTTCATTGAAAAAGTGCATACTGCTTATGTCATATTCTCAAAAAAACATAAACCAAGTTTAATCTATTTAATACTCATTTTTCACATATTTACATGCCACAAAAAAACCTACCCATTTAGTAGGTTTGTCCGTATATTTTGGTGCGGATGAAGGGACTCGAACCCCCATGCCGTAAGGCGCTAGATCCTAAGTCTAGTGCGTCTGCCAATTTCGCCACATCCGCAAGGCTTTTATATTATAACAACACCAGACATTAAATTCAACACATTATTATCGAAATGCAAATAAAAACTGAACACTCTCTATGAGTTGTTTTCATCCATAACATACTTTAAAGCTTTTCCAACATTATCAAAACATATGCGTGCTCGATCTAGTACTTCTTGATTGCCACTACAAATAGCAAAACCGTCAAATCCCTTTATCATAGGTATATCATTGAATGAATCACCAATGACAAATGTCTCTGCCTGTATTTGTTTTGCTCTTTTGTATTGAATAATGCCACTTTTCTTTGTAACTCCATAGTTTAAAATATCCACGTATTGATAAAAGTGATAGGCTCTGATTTCACCATAATACACTTCATTAAGTAACAAAGCAAATTTCTTTGCTTGTTCTTCGTTTTCAAACTTAACAAATATACCTACTGCCTTTTCATTGTCCATTAATGAATCAATATCTTTAAATGTCACATCTTCGTGACTTCTTGTGTTCAAACGATCATGCAATCCAACATCAATCCCATCACTGACACCATAATACATTAAACCTTCCTTCGGTAATCTTTTTATAATCTCTTTTACTCGCTTAAAATCCATCATGTGATGAAATATAAAATCTTCATTCTCATCAATGCCAATGCTACCATTATTACCGATGATAAAATCAACCGGTATTTTGTACTCATTCACTTGATGCTTTATAGAGTTCAGTGATCTACCCGTTGCGATCCCAAATAGATTGCCTTGTTCTTTAAACTGTTTGATAGCACTTAATGTTTCTTGGTCAACTTCGCCATCAATGTGTAATGTTCCGTCAAAATCTGATACAAATAGTTTCATAGGTTACCTCGCTCCCTCTATTTTACATGATTTTATAAAAAAAGACAGAGGATAACTCCTCTATCTATAATAATGATACAACATTAAACCCATTCTTTGTTAGTAAATCTCTTACACATTCTTTATCGGTTTCATCACACCGAATAACAATTTGGGTAGTGCCATTTTTCTGAGCTGTTAAATGAGTCAAATTTATACCCGCTTCATGAAACACTTTTGTTAACTTAGATAGTAATCCTGGCCCATCTTCTTCAAACTCTACCACCACTCGTGTGCCTGGTTGATAAAAACCTGATAATTGTGCAAATGATTTCAAGATATCGTTGGTTGTTAGTATCCCTAATAAATGTTTTGATTCATCCACAACAGGTAAACAACCAATATCATTTTTTTCCATGCAATCCGCTGCTTCTTCAAGCAATGCATCAGGTGAAATAGTAATCACACTTTTTATCATGATGTCTTTAATCTTCGTTTTAGAAAGTAGGTAATTCATTTCATGCATGCTTAAGGTAGAAGCATTTGATGGTGTGTTTTTCAACACCACACCTTCAGTTATAAGCCCCACAAGCTTTTCACCATCAATGACTGGAACACGGTGAATTTTATGGTTGTTCATTAAATCTAGTACTTCTGAAATTGTTTGATATGGATCAACAACAACCACATCTTTTGTCATTTTATCATTAACGTACATAACTAACCTCCTAAATATATCTTTGCGACTTCATCGCTTGCTAATAGGCTTTCACCACTACCTTCCATCATTATTTTACCAGTTTCCAATACATACGCATAATCCGCAATCTTTAATGCTTGATGAGCGTTTTGCTCCACCAGTAAGATAGTAGTACCATCGTTATTTATTTCTTCGATGATAGAAAAAATCTCCCGAACTAAAAGTGGTGCTAATCCCATAGAAGGTTCATCCATCAACAACAACGTTGGTCTAGCCATCAGTGCTCTTGATATCGCAAGCATTTGTTGTTCTCCACCAGAGAGTGTTGAAGCATTTTGATGTCTGCGATCATAAAGTATTTGAAATCGTTTGTAAATCTTTTTTAAATCATTGTTTACTTGATCTCTGTTTTTTTGGAAGTATGCTCCCATCATAAGGTTCTCTAATACACTTAACCCTGAAAAAATTCTTCTACCTTCTGGGACATGCACCAAACCCTTTTTAGGAAGGTCTGATGTAAGTGTTTTAGATATGTCTTCGTCTTTAAAGACTATTGTTCCCTTTTGTTGTTTGATTAATCCACTAATTGTTTTTAATAGCGTTGTTTTACCAGCTCCATTTGCACCAATCAATGAAACAATTTGACCTTGTTCGATGGATATATTTAATTCTTTTATCGCACTAATTACACCATAGGAGACACTTAAATTTTTTATTTCTAGTATTTTCATGAGGCATCACCTAAATAAGCTTCTATGACTCGCTTGTTTTCTTTGATTTCTTGTGGAGTTCCAGATGCAATCAATTTTCCATAATCCAATACAAATATCTTTTCACATATCTTCATGACTAGTGACATGTCATGTTCAATGAGTACGATTGTTAAATCCATTTTCTTTCGGATATCAAAAATAAACTGTGTTAACTCCTGCGTTTCAAATGGATTCATTCCTGCGGCTGGTTCATCTAAAAACAGTATGTTTGATCCTGTCGATAAAGCACGGGCAATTTCTAACTGTCGTTGTTTGCCATACGATAAATTTTTCGCCAGCTCATCTTTTAACTCACTAAGCCCTACTAAATCAACCATTTCTAATGCTTTTTTATGAAGCTCATCTTCACTTTTGTAAAAGGAAGGTAATCGTAAAAAAGTCCCAAACAATCCATAACTACTATGTCTGTTCATCGCAATTTTAATATTATTTAAAACGCTTAAGTCTTTAAACAAACGAATGTTTTGAAATGTTCTTGCCAATCCTAAATTTGCAATTTGGTGAGGTTTCTTACCACTTAGTACAATAGGTTCAACATCTTTGTGTAGTGTAATCGTTCCTTCACTTGGAGTATAGACACCAGTAAGCAAATTAAATAATGTGGTCTTTCCAGCTCCATTAGGACCGATAATACCAATCAGTTCATTTTTTTCAATAGTTAAAGAGATAGAAGAAACAGCCATTAATCCACCGAAACTTTTACTTAGTTTATTGATTTGTAAATAGCTCATGTGTGTTTCTCCTTTCGTTTAAACTTTTGTTGTATGAAATCTTTTATGGTAAAAGGTGTTACCTCTTGATTATCTAATAATCCTTGCGGTCTAAAAATCATGACAAGCACTAAGATAGCGGCATAAATCATTGTTCTTATTTCACCATAGCTTTGCAATAACATATTGGTAATGCCCACAAAACTTGCAGCAAATAAACTGCCACTTAGTGAACCCATACCACCAAATACCACAACAATTAATATATTAATAGAAGTCGTGATACCGAAAGTTTCTGGTTTTACAACATAGTAGGTTGTAGCATACAATGCGCCTGCAACACTGGCCATCATAGCACCAATCATAAAGGCCATTACTTTGTATTTCACCGGATTGATTCCTAAAGACTCTGATGCAATTTCATCTTCTTTAATGGCAATACATGCTCTTCCTACCGCAGAGTTTTTAAAGTTGGATGCTAAAACTACGATAGCAGTTACAAAAGCAAACATAAGTGGCCAACTCATCAAGTTGGTGATGTTACTAATACCACGAGCACCATCAGTTATTTTCATATTTAAAATTACAATTCTTATTATTTCTCCAACACCTAGTGTCGCGATTGCTAAATAATCTCCCTTTAAGCGTAGGGCTGGCATCGCAACCACAAAGGATACAACCATTGTGATAAGTAATCCTACACCTACAGAAATAAACCAACCACCTAAATCAGGAATAGATCGTAAAATAATCGCACTACTATATGCACCAATTGACATAAAACCAGCATGACCTAAAGATAATTGTCCTGTGATACCGATTATAATATTTAGACTCACTCCTAAAATCATGTAAATACCAATCCAATATAAAATCGATCGATAGTAAGGTGTAATAATGCGTACTTCAATTAGAAAATGAACAAGAAAAAAGAAACCAATCAATCCAATGACCCACAGAAGATTTCGTTTTGTAAGAAGATTTGCCATGTTACACTTTCTCCTTTTCATTTTTCCCCAATAGTCCACTTGGTTTAATTAGAAGCACAAGTATCAAAATGCCAAAAACAACCGCATCTTTGTATAACGTACTTCCATAACCTGCTACAAATGTTTCAATAAGACCAATTACAAAACCACCGATCATTGCTCCTGGAATAATACCAATACCTCCAAACACTGCAGCGACAAATGCTTTTAAACCTGGTGTAAATCCCATAAAAGGATACACTCGAATGTAGTACAGTCCAACCATAATTCCAGCTGCTGCAGCAAGTGCACTTCCAATGGCAAAGGTAAGTGTGATAATGCGATCCACATTAACACCCATCAAAGCTGCTGCTTCTTTATCAACCGATACTGCACGCATGGCTCTTCCAACACTTGTCTTTTGAACAAGAAGTTGTAAGGCAACCATTAATAATATGGATACGACAAAAATAACAATCTGAATTAGATTAATTCGTACCCCATACACATTAAATACTCTGTTGTTAAATACTTGTGGAAAAGCATAAATTCTTGCACCCATGATTTGCAACATTGCGTTTTGAAGTAAAAATGAAACACCGATAGCAGTTATTAGTGCTGCAATTCTGCTTGATTTACGAAGTGGTTTGTATGCTACACGCTCAATGATTACACCTAAAAGAGCAGTTGTTATCATAGAGAAAACAAACGCAACATAAAAAGGTAGATTCAACACGGTAATTGCGATCATTCCCATGTAGGAACCAAACATAAATATTTCACCATGAGCGAAATTAATTAGTTTAATGATGCCATAAACCATGGTATAACCAAGTGCAATAAGGGCATAAATACTTCCAATGGATAATCCATTAATGGTTTGTTGTAGAAACTCTATCATCAAATTCCCCTTTCATAGGTAGAAAAAGGTGAAGTTTCCTCCACCTGATTCTAAGGTACTATGGTTGTACAATTGTTGCAGTTGCATGTTGACCATTTACTAGTTCAATCATAACCGCTGATTTAACTGGATTATTAAACTGATCAAAAACGACGTCTCCAGTAACACCACTAAATTTTGGGAAACTTTCAAGGGCTTCTTTAATTGCTTGAGGATCTTCGCTATCTGCAAGTTCGATTGCTTTTACAAGCATGTATACTGCATCGTATGCTAATGCAGAAAGTGCATTAGGATCTTCCCCATGCATTTCTCTATAGTCTTCAATAAAATCAACAACCTTTGGATCTTCCAATAAGACAGAGAAGTGATTGACAAAATAAACATCATTAACATTGTCTGCTCCACCAGCTAAGTCATTAAAATCAGGTGTATCAAATCCATCAGGTCCTAGAATTGGAACATCCAAGCCCATTTCACGAGCTTGACGAACAATCAAAGCACCACGTTCTGCATAATCTCCAACAAAGATAACATCGAAGTCTTCATTAACGACTCGTGTAAGTTGAGCGCTAAAGTCATTGTCAACGTCTGTGTATGTCACATTGGACACAACTTCTCCACCATTTTCTTCAAACTTTTCTGTAAATGATTCTGCTAATCCAACAGAGTAATCACTAGAATCACTATACATTACGACTGCTTTTGTTGCATCCAAATCATTAGTAGCAAAGTTAGCAACTACCAAACCTTGAAATGGATCAATAAAGGATGCTCTATAAACCCATGGATTTACTACATCACCATCCATGGTTACACCAGCTGCTGTTGCAGATGGAGTAAAGTTAACAATTTCATATTCCTTAGCAATCGCACCAACTGCTAAAGATGGCGATGACGTTGCTGGTCCTAACATTGCGACAACGTTGTCTTGCGTCGCAAATTTGATTGCATTTTCAACTGCTTTCGCATTATCGTATTCATTATCATAGAAAATAAACTCAATTTGTTTGCCTAATACACCACCAGCTTCATTAATCTGTGCCAATGCTAGTTCCATCCCCTTTCTTTCTGGAATACCATAGACAGATACTGGTCCTGTTAATTCTAAGTTAACACCAATCTTGATATTATCCGATGTGGATGAACATCCACTTAACACAAGTGCCATCATCAAAAACGACACCATTACCCCTAACATTCTTTTCATAATACCCTCCTAATAGATATGAAGTGAGTATATATGAAAATCATGTGAAAATCAATAGTTCACTTTCATTTTTTAACATTTATTATGAAAGATAAATCATTATTTTAC
>CAYZMP010000059.1:0-8582 GCA_964479585.1 uncultured Erysipelothrix sp. | reverse complement strand
AACTATAGTGGTAGCTGTTTCAAAACAACTACCACTACATTAGATTATATAAAATCCTTATCATCCCAGAGGATTATTTCTCCCTCTTTCTGAGCCATCAATTTTTCCACCTTTATAATGTCATCACTCTTTTTACCCTATGTCATCTATAAAGCACCCCAAAAATAGGGGTCAAAAAACGGTGTTTTTTCGCTCATTTTTTGCTCCAAAATCACTCTTGAACCACTATATGTTGTGGTCAACTTCTACTTTTCGCCCCCTGAACCACAATACGTCATCAGAATTATACTCTCAACGTGAAATGTTTGTGCAAACATATCTACCGGTTGAATACTCTTTACCTCATATCCCTTTTTAACAAAACCTTCAAGATCCCTAGCCAATGTTTTAACCTCACAAGAAACATAAACAACCTTCTTTGGTTTTAATGTTGCAACTGCAGAGATAAATTTCTCAGTTGTCCCAGATCGAGGAGGATCTAGTATTACTACATCGATTCTTTTTCTCTCATTAGCATAATGCGTCATAACATCACTTGCATCTCCTTGAACAAAAGTGATATTGGTTATGTTGTTATTTTTAGCATTCATTATTGCATCATTCAGCGCATGTTTGTTTAACTCCACTCCGATGATTGATTTTGCATATTGTGATGCAAAAATACCAATGGTTCCAGTACCACAATAAGCATCTAATACAACATCTTCGTTATTAACCTGTGCCATTTCAATTGCTTTTTTATACAGTATTTCTGTTTGAAGAGGATTGATTTGATAAAAAGATGATGGTGAAATTTTAAAACGAAATTTATTTAACTCATCTTCAATAAAGCCTTTCCCATAAAGTGTTTGTTGTTTAGACCCTAGTATCATGCTTGTTTTTTTGTTGTTCACATTTAAAACAATAGTAGTAATTTCTGGATGACTTTTTAATAATGTTTTTATAAAGTTTTTCTTTGATGGAAAGATAATTGAAGAGGTTACTAACACAACCATAACTTCCCTTGTATTATAACCTACTCTAATTAATACATGCCTTAAAAATCCTGTTTTAGTATCTTCATTGTATGGTTCTATCTTGAATGAAGGTAGCATATTTTTTATTGTTTGGTTAATCTTATTTGTCACATCATCTTGAATAATGCACTGATCGACATTGACAATTTTATGAGAATTTTCCTCATACATACCAGCAACAATTTTGCGTTGTTTGTTTCTTTGAAAGGTAAAGTGACTCTTATTGCGATAAAAGTATGGTTCTTTCATTGATAAAATAGGTTGGATCTCACTATACTTTCCAAGTTCATTTTGCACTTTTTCTTGTTTAAATGTTTGTTGACCAATGTCGTTTATATGTTGAAGTTGACAACCACCACATTTGTAATAATAAATACATGGTGGTTTTTGACGATACGGTGAAGGTTTCTCAATGGATAATAGGTTTACTTTTTTATTGGTAATTTCAATCATTGCTTCTTCATCTTTTAGTAGATGATCGACAACCACTGGTTTTTTATTTATAAAAACAATACCTCTTCCCTTTTCATCAATTTTTTTGCATACAACATTAACTTTCATACGATCCTCACTATTCTAGATAATTATACTAAGACCAACTTCTTATTTTACAAACGCAACCATAATCCAATCGTTTAATTAACCCAAAGCAACATCAAGTATCATCATTATTGTAAAACCAATCATTGCTCCAATTGTTGAAATATCGGTATTTATTCCACCCTCTCTTTGAGACTCTGGTATCAGTTCTTCAATAACAACATAAATCATCGCTCCTGCTGCAAAAGCAAGTGCATATGGTAATATTGGTTGAATTTTAATTACCGCATAAGCACCAATAACACCTGCTATCGGTTCTACAATTCCAGAAAACTGACCATATAAAAATGCTTTTCTTCTTGAAAAACCTTCCCTTCTTAATGGAATAGAAACTGCTGCTCCTTCAGGGAAGTTTTGAAGTCCAATACCAATAGCCAATGCAACAGCTCCAGCAAGTGTAGCAGAGCTACCAGTTCCAGCCGCAACAGCACCAAAAGCGACACCAACAGCTAAACCCTCTGGTATATTATGAAGAGTAATCGCTAAAACTAATAATACACTTCTTTTCCAAGTCGTTGGTATACCTTCAGCGTCAGATTTTTCAAGGCCTAAGTGAAGATGAGGGAGCAACTTATCCACTAAAAATAAAAATGCTCCACCCAATAAAAAGCCACTAGCTGCTGTAATATAAGTTACTTGACCTAATTCTTCAGCTAAATCAATAGCAGGTGCAAGCAAGGACCAAAAACTTGCCGCAATCATAACTCCTGCCGCAAATCCAAGCATGCCATTTAATACTTTTTTATTAATGGACTTAAAAAAGAACACAAGTGATGCCCCTAAAGCTGTTACACCCCAAGTAAAAAGCGTTGCAATTAATGCTTGTTGTATTGGGTCAAATTGACTTATCCATTGAATCATACTATATTACTCCCATATCATAACCAATGTTTCATTTAAAACATGATGATTCAAGCTTTATCAGCTTATCTACACCTATTATACTCCACCAAATAAGATTTAATGTTTATCATTTTTTCCATTTTATTAAAAATACACGATTAATTTGAACTTATGAACAAATAAAACAAAATAATACCTACGATTCATCAAACAACTATATGTTTTGACCTGCAATTCTTCCAAAAACAATGCATTCAGTGATTGAACAACTACCTAATCGACTTGCACCATGTACACCACCAACTACTTCTCCAGCAGCGTATAAATTCTTAATGATATTGCCATTAAAATCTAGAACATTCGCCTTTTCATTGATTAATAATCCCCCCATTGTAAAATGAACTTTAGGCCATAATCGCATAACATAATATGGTTTAGTTTCAATTGGTTTTGCTAGTTCAACAATTGGTTTTTGAAAATCTTTGTCATGTCTAATTTTCACAAAGTTGTTGTATCGCTTAATAGTTGTCCTTAATGGATCAAAAGGTATATCATAATGCTCTGCTATTTGTTTTAGTGAATCAAATTTTACAACTACATTTTTATTGACTGCTTTTGAAATATCCCATCCAGATGTTTTAACTGCTTCATCATCCGCAATACCAATACATGGATGCCCAATGTTTAAAAGTGCATCTGCTGATTGTTTACGATCGATAAGCTCATTAATAAATCTCTTCCCTGTTATTGGATCAATGATAACACCATATTGAAATAAGATGTAATCAGCAAACAGCGGACCATGACCAAATCCTTTTTCATCTGGAGATGACCATGCACCTAATTGAATATGAGAAAGTTGAACCGATCCTGCTCCAATAGATAAAGCAGATTTTAATACTTCTGCTGTTGCAAATGGTTTGTTTGTTGTCGAAATGTCACTTGTTAAGCGTGGATTTTGAATTTGTCTAAAAGAAACATCCGCACCATATCCTCCTGATGCCAATATAATACCTTTATTAACCTTAATTTTCATCGTTGTACCTTGCTGTGTTTTATAGTTGTAGTCTTTTAAAATCACAGCACCAATAACTACGTGTTGGTCATTTACAAAGATGGATTGAAAATAATGACTATATTTTATTGGAATACATAACTCATTTATCTTTTTTATCATTTTTCTGATAATAATTCCACCACTAATACCTACTGGTGTATAACATCGTGCCACACTATGACCACCAAAAATATCAACACGATCTAAATATGGAACTTCTAAGCTATCTATTGTCCACTTAAACGCTTCTTTAGCATGTTCAACTAGTGTCTTTAATAGAATTGGATTATTATATCCAAGTCCTGCTTTTATCATATCTTGATACATAAGTTCTTTACTATCGGCGATATTTTTTTGATTTTGAAGATGAGTATTAGGTGCAGCAATACCTCCGTCACTTATGATGGAGTTTCCACCAGCAGCCTTCATTTTCTCAATTATCATCACATTATTGTATCTGCTTTTCGCTTCAATGGCAGCACTTAGTCCAGCAAATCCACTACCAACAATAAGCACGTCGACTTCTTGATCCCAAACGATATCATTTTTCATTGTTTTTTACTTGAACCTTTCTCATCTGTAGTATACTCATAGTTATGTACAAATATACTACCATCATAGCATAGTAAAACTTATCAATAAAATTCATGCGTAATTGATCTCATGTATATGCATCTAATAATTCAACGGTATGCTAGGTTTAATCGAGAACAATTAATTATCGTACTTGGATGAAAATTCTCCTTTTTGCTTTAAATAGAAATCAAAAAAGGCAAGACTTTTTTGATTGATTATTGACAATGTTTCAATAGCATCTCTTGTTGGCTTTTTATTATCCAACACTCTTGTTAGTAATGGACTTGTTAGTGAAAAATCTGTTAATCCTAAGTGTCCTGTACCTGAAATATACATGTGATGAATTTGCTCATCTGTGCTTGTTAAAAGTTCATAGTTAGCTTGATATTGCACTCTTTTTGAAAGTATATCCCATGAACTATCGGAGTACACATGCAAAACAGGTCGTGGATAAGGAGTTTCTGTAAAAACAAATTGATCGTTCTTAACTTCCACAATGTCACCCATTAAAGGAGATTCTAGCGCAATAACGGCTTGTACTTGTTCATTAAGTCTACCTATTTTTAGTGCTGCAGATCCACCAAGTGAATGTCCCATTACACCTATTTTTGATGCATCTATCATTTTAAAGAAATCACTATTGGCTTTACTTGATGACTTATCAACGATAACGTCTAAAACAAATTGCATATCCTTTATACGAAGGTCCATCCATTTTTGATAATACTCAAAACTTTGGTTTATGTCCTTGTTAGGATTTTCTAAAAGTATTTCTTGAGCATAACTCCAACTTACTAATGTCACTTTGTTATTATCGTTTTTTGTAAAGAAACTGTGATATGTATGATCAATAGAACAAACAACATAGCCATGGCTCGCTAACTCATTATATAGTGATTCATTGCTTGATTTAACACCTAATCCACCATGAGAAAATATAACTAAAGGAAACCCATATTCCATTGTATCTGGATAATGACACTGAACATTTAATGTTCGATACTCATTTTTATCCGTAAACTCTTCTATCCGATTAGTGTCTGTTAGTGTCATCATTTCTATGTTCACTTTATACTGTCCTGTTGCATCAATAGTCGGTACATTTTGTGGAAATAAGATCAAAGGCAGCGTAACAAAGAAACTAATAATAATCATCATGATAAGTCTTATTATGTTTAGCTTTAATGAGTAATTCTCTACTTTGTTTTTCTTGCTACTCACCTTTATGATTGCATGCAATGCTAAAAACAAACCATACACCGTTAAAGCATAATAGCGAAAACTCCATGTTAAAATGGGAAGAAATAAAAACAATAAATAAACTAAAAATACCACCACTCTTACTTTAAGAGTAAAAGTTCTTTTAAATGATTTACTTTTACAATAAATTATAAACAAACATAGCTCAATAATACTTACAATGTGAAAGATTGTCATGTTTTTTTCCTATCAAAGATTCCCTTTTTCTACTGGAATGAATTTGATTCTTTATTTTGATAGACTCATTAAAAAGAAATCATTAATTCTATCCATTAAATCACCATTTAAATCTTGTGCTAAACTTCTATCTAGTGGAGCATAAAATTCTTGTTGGATCTTATAAGGTATGTTTTCGTTGTATTGATTATATAGAGCACGATAATCAATATTAAGTTTTTCAATATAATCAATAGCATCTTGTGATCGAAACAAACTATTATGTCCACTACGATTTGGTGCATTAACAGTAAGCGTACTAACATGCGGTAATGCTGTATTTAAAAAGTTTGAAATGATTGAACTACCATTATACGCTATTGATTCATCATCAATACCATGCACTATTAAAACCGGAGTTTCTGTTTTGGATATAGCATCAGTTGCTTTTAATGAAGCGGTTTTACCAAAAAGGATTCTTTGATAAATCCATAAATATGGCTTTTGAGTTACCATAAATGTACCCATCATTTTTTCACCTTGTTCAATAATCATTTCCGATGCACTATTTGATCCAGAAATACTGACAACACCATGTATTTCATAATCAAAATGTAGTGCATTGGCAACCGCATAACCTCCCCAACTATGGCCAAAAAGAAGTAGTGGTAAATTATCAAACTGCTTTTGCGAAGTGATATAGGATAATGCTGCATCCAAATCAATCAACGATTGCGGAAATCCTTTGGTTGACTTACCCTCACTATCATAGCTACCAGTCGCATCATAGGCAAAAACTTGCCAACCTTGATCAACTAAATAAATGATTTGAGATAAGTAACTATCTGCTCCTCCACCTAGACCATGTGCTACAACCACTAGACCTAAATCATTTTCTAACCCGTATATATACCCTTGTAATTGATTGGCACCAGAGTTGAAATTAACTAGTTCTCTTGGATATTCCTCCTTAAAATCATCATATCTCAATCCTAAAGTAATAGTATCATCATGTCGCTCTACTTTAGGAAACTGGCTATTGTATGTCACCATTACAATGATCATTGAAACAATTGAGAAAATGACAATGATTCCACCAACAATAAATCCAACTAACTTAAATTTTCGTAAACTGTTTTCTTTTTTTACAAACATACATCCTCCGTTGTTTTCAATCTATCCATTAAGACTCATTACATAAATCTGACATGGGTTATCTTTATCCCACAATGTTTCAATTACTTCTAACTCTTTAAATCCAACACTTAAGTAAAAGTGGTTTGTTTGATCATACTCATTATACTTACCCATAACAACTGTTTTTACTTGCAAAAAAGCATATCCTTTTTTATACGCCCATTTTTTAGCCTCAAAAAACAACTTTTTACCAGCTTTCTGACGATGATACTCTTTTAATATACCCATCACGGCTAACTCGATTGTATCTTTTTTTGTCTTTTTAAGACACAAAAAACCAATCGGATGTTGATCATTAAAGATAGCAAAGAAAACTTGATTTGCACTATCTGATATGTAGTCTTCTCGTGCCTGTTTTACTTCAAACCAATCTGGTAATCCTTCTAAAATGGTCCTTGCTATCTCTAGCTTTGTTTTGACATTTGATACTTGTTGAACATGCATAACATATCTCCTGTTAAGTCACATAACTTACAAACTAAGACAAATTTATGTCACATACTTTCAATCATTTAACTTAAAATGGTCTGCAAGTTTTGATAGTACTTCTAAGCGGGTGTCGTTTGTTGTATTCTCTCTAATAATCGTGTAAAAACCACTATTTAACCACTTTTTATAATTGACATTGCTATTTACTTGAGCTAAACAAGCTTTGAAGTTGTCCATGGTTTTCTTAGGATTATCTGCTTTTTGAATCTGATCTAGTAAAAATAACTTCTCAGGATCCATTCTATCAAAGAAATAATCAACTGACATGGATTGTGGAGAAAGTAAAATTGCAACCTGATGATAATCGGTAATTTCTTTGAGAATATCCATTGGAATATTTGTGTCAACAATTACTTTTTTGTGCTTTGAAAGTTGAATTAGTTCAAGTATCTCAAACTCAGCAATCTCACGAGAATTACCATCTATCCATGCTTCATATTCTTGTGGTGCTCTATTAAGAAACTTCTGCCAATCTTGATTTATCTTAAAATAACTCATGTTTGGTTGCAATTTAGGTGTTGCAACTGCTAAAAACTTGTCCATACAGTAATTTTCTTCACAATGAAGCAAATTATACTTATCAGACAACATTTTACACATTGTGGACTTCCCAGCATAGGCTGTTCCATTGATGAAAAGGACATTTTTTAAATACGATTTTATTACATTGTTTGTAATTTTCATGGTTTACCTCTTTGTTAGCAACACAACCGATTCTATGTGATGGGTTTGGCCAAACAAATCAACAGGCTGTACATACTCAATGTGATATTTATTAAAGAGTACTTTCAAATCTCTACATAACGTTGTTGGATTACATGAAACATACACTAATCTCTTTGGTGCTAAATCAACAATAGTGTTAATAACATGTTGATGCAAACCTGCACGTGGTGGATCAACCATCACTACATCGCATTCAATGTTATTTTCAGCAAAATAAGACAACATATCTTTTACATCCCCTTGGTTAAAAGTAACATTCGTTATTTGATTACTACTTGTGTTTTCCTTTGCATCTGCAATTGCCTTTTCGTTTATCTCTACTCCATAAACTTGTTTAGCATGTTTACTCGCTAATAAGGCTAATGTTCCAATACCACAATATAAATCAAGTACGGTTTCATTTTTTTGAATGTTAGCAGCTATTATAGCTTGTGTGTATAACACATTCATCATTGGAGTATTAACCTGAAAAAAAGAACGCAAAGACACTTTGAAATTTAATCCTAATGAACGATCGACAATATGATCTTTCCCATACAACACAATGTCTTTCTTTCCAAAGATAGTGTTCGTATTTCGATCATTTATGTTTAAAATTATACTTTTAATTTCATGATGTTTATCTACTAAAAATTGCATACATTGTTTAAACATAGGATGAT
>CAYZMP010000058.1:0-8677 GCA_964479585.1 uncultured Erysipelothrix sp. | reverse complement strand
ACCAAAAAAGAGGATATTGATACAATTTATTTTTTTATTCAAGAAATAGCACGATATGAAAAACTGGAAAATCAAGTTATCGCCACAAAAGAAAAATTACTTGAAAGTATTTTTATAAAAAAACAAGCAGAAGTTTTTCTGCTAGAAATTGAACAAAAAGCGATTGGTTTTATTATTATATATGAGCATTTTTCATCCTTTGTAGGACAAAGTGGTATTTACTTAGAGGATATCTTTATTTTGAAAGAATATCGAAACTTTGGATATGGTAAACAAGCACTTGTGTTTATTGCTCAACTTGGTGTACAGCGAAATGTTCATCGAATTGAATGGTCGGTGCTTAATTGGAATGAGCCTTCGATTTCATTTTATAAAAGTATAAATGCAATAGCGATGGATGAATGGACAACTTTTCGATTAGAAAAAGATGAAATAGTAAATTTAGCGAATCAAACTATGTAAGATTGTAGGATGTCTTATATATCGATATGATTGTTTCTTTTGCTTCGATAAAACAATCCACTAAATAAGGATCAAAGTGTGTGCCTTTTCCTTTTTTTATAATGTCAAAACTTGTTTCTAAGTCAAACGCTTCTTTATACACTCGTTTCGAACTTATAGCGTCAAAAACATCAGCGATAGCTACAATTCTAGCAGATAATGGAATGTCAAAGCCGGATAATCCATTTGGATAGCCACTACCATCCCATTTCTCATGATGATACATGGTAATATCTTGAGCAACCATGTAGAAGTTTTCATCAAATATTTTTAAATCATTTCGTAATCCTTTAAATATGTTTGCACCAATTTCTGGGTGTTTTTTCATGATTGTCCACTCCTTATCATCAAGGGGGCCATCCTTTTTTAATATTGCATCAGGAATACCAACTTTACCTATATCATGAGAAGATGCTTGACGACCAATTTCCAGGATAAGTTTATCGTCTATTTCATACCCTTGTTTTGTCTGTTTAGATTGTACTTTTTTTGCCAGTGCGATGGAATAATTAACCATTCGATCAATGTGATCACCAGTATCATTATCTTTGCTTTCAACTAATTGAGCAAAGCTTTCTGTGATTTTTGAAAAGATAATCTTACTAAAGTAAGCTCGATTTATTAAACTATTTATTTCTACAATCATCTTTTCTAAAAAAGATGTTGCCTCATCAGTAAAGAAAGCAGTTTTGCGACTGCTAAAAAACAAAAATCCAAACACAATAGAGTTAGTAATTAGTGGGATGGTAAAGTTTGATTGTATGTTTTCTTTTGAAAGTAGTGCTAAAGCAGGGCTAGTAGGTTTATGTTGAAATCGTTTTGCAATATCATCAATAATAACAGGCTGTTTATGCTTAAGGATATTTTTTAAGGAACTATCTTTGATATCTACCTCAAAACCAGGACCTAAAAAGATGTCATGATTGTTCATTACACTATACTCAGCAATAAATTTCTCACGTTTATAATCAACAAAAGCAACACCTAATCGATCAATTTCAATCCGATCTCTTATTTTCACAAACATAAGATCAAGTGCATCTTCCATGGAATAAATATTTTGCATCTCTTTTCGCACTTCTTCAATAAAGCGATTTTCATCAAAAAGATCGGAAATTTCATTATGTATGTTTTTTTCTTCCGTGAAAAATGGTTTGATGTTAGTAATCTGTTGGTCGTAATGATGATTTCCTAAAGCAGCTAAGCTTTTTTGGATGTAAGGAAGTTGTGTAGAGACAAAACCTGAAATTGTAAACAAAAACAAAAAGATAAAAACAACTAACAATAAGAATATACCGTTAATCAAATATCGAATGTCATTTGCAATCAACATCTGTAAATCTGAATTGAGGGATACATAACTAACAATGGATTGTTCAAGCTGAGAAACGATGTCTAGTTTTGATTGTAAAGATTGGTCACTAAAAGGAGTTGATAAATCATTAAGTTGACCTTCTATGTTTAAAAAAATCGGTTGGATTTGATTAATGTAGCGATCGTGACGATTTAAGCTATATTGGTTCATATCCACAAACAAGGCTTGGCTTTGATTGATGATGGATTTCATAGTTTCAACATGAAGTAACGATGTTTCATAAGCTTGATCATATAAAACACTATCACTATTTAAGATAGAAAGTGTTTCAATAATATCATATTGTGAAATCAGTCTTGTCTTTTCAATGGTGAGTGCATTTTCTAGCTCGTTATTTTGATCGAGAAACTCTTCGACATTAACAATAAGTGAAAAGTTAATAAATAATGCCAAAACAATAACAAGTATGACGATAATAAATGAAACTTGCGATATGCGTTTGATACTCATTAGATAATCCTCGCTATTTCAATAATTATATCGTATAGAAGCATCATATGCGTATAAAGTTGCTTTCATGTCTTTCATTAAACATAATTTTCATGTACACTATAAGTAGAATATCATTGAAATGTAGCATTGTTGAAAAGTGGTACAAATATGAAATTAGTAGTAATAAGTGAATCATACGACATTTTTTATTGTATAAGCAAAGCATTAAAAAATGTTCGAATAATTCAAGCAAAAAATAACCTTGAAGCTGTCAATCTTTTAAGAAACGAAAGAGATATCGATTTTGTTTTAGTGGATTTTGATTTAAAGGATCAAGCAGTTTTTGAGTTTTTTCATCGTGTTGATAAAAATTTTCTTGATTTAAACATGCACGTGTATGTAATGGCTAATGAGTGTGATTTAACATGCAAAGAAACATTAATCCAACATGGTTACACAGGTGTGCTTGTGAAATGTCAACATCCCGAGATTTTTTATGAAAATTTTAAACCTCATTTGGAGATTATTAAACTTAAGAAGAAGTTGGAAACTAATTTAGCACATCAACACTCATTATTTACAACGGTATATGAACAAGCACCAATTGGTATTGCGATTGGCAACAAACAAAAAATTGATGGGAAAAACCAAGGGATCTTTTTAGACTTTAACAATGCTTTTTTAAAGATAACAAGGCGTAAAAAAGAGTTTTTAATTCAAGAAGGATGGGAACCCATTACACATCCTGATGATATTGAAAAAAACAGAAGATTATACCAAGACTTTTATGATGGTAAAACAACAGGATTTCATATTGAAAAACGCTACTTGTCACCTGATAATCAAATAATTTGGGTATTAATGGATGTGACATCATTGCATACAAATGAGACATCATCTACTTTTTTGTGTTTAATTCAGGATATAACATATCGTAAACTTACAGAACAAGCTTTAATGGAAAGTGAACGATCAAAGTCGGTACTGTTATCAAACTTACCTGGTATGGCTTATCGATGTAAAATCGATCGTGAATGGACCATGGAATATGTATCAAGTGGTGTCTTTGATTTAACTGGATATCGTCCTAGTGAATTGATTGATAATCAGAGTCTTGCTTTTAATGATCTTATTGTTTCTGATTATCGACAATTTTTATGGGAAAAATGGCAAGTAACTATTGCTAATAAGGAACCATTTGAATTTGAGTATGAGATTACAAAAAAAGACCAGTCGATTATATGGGTGTTGGAAAAAGGGGAAGTAATTTATCAAGAGGAAACACCTGTTGCCTTAGAGGGTATCATCATTGATATAACAAAACGAAAAAACATCGAAAAACACTTAAAATACTTAAGTGAACATGACACATTAACAGGCCTTTATGACCGTGAATATTTAAGTGTTGTTTTAGAAAACTCAAAGCATGATACTAAGCAAAATAATGCATTACTTATCATTAACTTTAGTCGTATCAATACACTTAGCCTCAGTTATGGATTTAGTTTTAGTGAGCAAATCATACGTGATTTGTCCATGAAAGTTCAAGAAGTTGTTAAAAATAAACACGATGTGTACTATGTATCTTTTGAAAGAATGGCAGTGTATATCAAAGAATATGAATCAGTACAGTATTTAAAGCAGTGTGCTTTATCAATCATTAGTGCGTGCACTCAGCTTGATGTGACGAAACTAATCGGTTGTAATATTGGAATCGTAAGAATGGATACGTGTGATTGTGACTGCACACCTGATCGAATGATACGAAATGCTTCGATTGCAAGTGAAGAACATATGCATTCAACCTCATCCATCACGTTCTTTGATCAAGAAATCAATCACATGATACAGCGACAATCATCCATCAAAGATCAACTTATTCAGTTTATCAATCAACCAGATGATTCAATGATTTTACATTTTCAACCAATTATTTGTACAAAAGACAATAAAGTAAGTGGTTTTGAAGCACTTTGTCGCTTTTCATTTGATGGACTAGGTTATGTTTCGCCGGCTGAGTTTATTCCTCTTGCGGAAGAGACACAAATCATTATATTGTTAGGTGAGATGATTATTGATCAAGCCTTAGCCTTTAAAAAAACATGTGATTATCATGGATATCAGGACATCAGTATTTCCATTAATGTATCAACACTACAACTCTTAAAAGATGATTTTAGTGAAATTTTATTAACAAAAATTAAACAAGCAAAGATTGATCCAACTAAAGTAATAGTTGAGTTAACAGAATCTGTCTTTTCAGATAAGTTTATGATGATTAACTCCATAATCCAACAATTACGTAAACAAGGAGTAAAAATTGCGATTGATGATTTTGGAACTGGTTATTCAAATTTTGCCCGTGAACGAGAGTTGAAGGTCGATACAATCAAGCTAGATAAACGATTTATTGATCGTATTGAACAGTACAAAGAATCTCAATTAGTAAGCCATCACATTATTCAGATGGCACACAAGCTTGATTATAGTGTTGTGGCGGAAGGTGTAGAAACTAAAAAACAACTAACCTACTTAAAAAAACATCAATGTGATTATATACAAGGATATTATTATAGTAAGCCGGTATCTTTTGATCAAGCATTATCGTTTTTAAAAAATACTAACGGATAGATTGACACCGTCAGTATTTTATTTGAAAATATTGCTCATATTCTTTAACTTCAATCGTATACTTTCTACTATCCTCAATGATAATGTGTGAAACTTCATTTAAATGTTTAAGTACATTGTATATGTTGTTTTCTTCTCCTTGAATCTCCATAAGAACACTACCATCCGATTGGTTTTTAACCCAACCAGTACATGAAAAATCAATTGCAAGCTTTCTTGTAATATAGCGAAACCCAACACCTTGTACTTGACCTTTAAATTGTATTTGATATCGTTTCATTTTTGTACCTCTAAGAATAAGTCTTTTTAGCACCACTCCTTTATGTGTGAAGATTGTGTTACTTATTCATTGAATCTGATCTTTACTCGTTGGCTCTAGTTTAAGTGCCTTTTTATGTGATTACTCTCCTATAATTTTTATAAGTACACGTTTGTTGCGCTTACCATCAAACTCACCGTAAAAAATTTGTTCCCAAGGTCCAAAATCAAGTTTCCCTTTTGTAATAGCTACTACGACTTCACGTCCCATAATTTGTCTTTTTAAGTGAGCATCAGCGTTGTCTTCATAGCCATTATGTTGATACTGATCGTATGGTTTTTCTGGTGCTAACTTTTCTAAGAAGTTTTCAAAATCATAATGCAAACCTGCTTCATCATCGTTAATAAAAACACTCGCTGAAATATGCATGGCATTAACAAGAACAAACCCTTCTTGAATAGTTGATTGAGTGAGTGCTTGTTGAACTTCATTGGTAATATTAATAAATGCTCGTCTTGTTGGTGTGTTAAACACTAGTTCTTTACGATATGATTTCACAAGTAACCTCTCTTTCTATTATAATAATCATACCATATAACAAGTGTAAGTTAGGAGAAAGTATGAAAACAATCGGAATCTTAGGTGGGATGAGTGCACAATCCACGAGTGTGTATTATCAAATGATTAATGAGAGAGTTAATAAGCAGCTAAAAAACGCACATAGTGCTCAAATTTTATTGTATTCATTTGATTTTCAACTCATTAGTGAGCTTCAACATGCAAATAATTGGCAAATGCTTGTTCATCTTTTAGGTGAGAAAGCAAGACTGCTTGAAAATGCAGGAGCAGAACTACTAGTCATTGCCACCAATACCATGCATAAAATTTTGCCAGAGCTTCAACAAATGGTTCACATACCGTTTGTTAGTATAGTCACAGCTACGGTCGATGAGATCAAAAGCAAAGGTTGTCATCAAGTTCTTTTGTTAGGGACTGAGTTTACAATGAATGATGATATGTTTAAACAAGCATGTGCTATGCAAAACATTGAATGTATAACAGTGGATAAAACATCACAAAAGATAGTGCATGATATTATATACAAAGAGTTAATTGTCGGTATCATTAACAAAAAGAGCAAAACTATTATCGAAGAAATTGTTTTAAAGTATCCTAATGTACAAGGTGTGATTTTAGGTTGTACAGAACTTCCATTGCTTCAATGTGACTTTCAAAATAAAATCATCTTTGATACAACCGATATTCATGCACATGCTATTGTCAAAGAAGCACTTAAGGCTGATTAAATATTACGACAACTTTTTTAATTAAGTTACCTTCTAACAAGATTTTTGCAAGTACACCCATTTGCCAAAAATGATCACCATGATCTGCTACTATGACAAGCACATCATGGTAAGATGATGAATGTATGATTCTCAATTGTTCAAGTATTGCCTTCATCTTATGGTAAGGGTTCAAATTAACTTTTAATAAGCTACTATCAAATTGCTCAAACACACGTTTATAATCATAGAAAAAGTGATTATGTAAGTAAAGTGCTAATTCACTTACCTTATCGTTTTCCTTTGATAGAGATGTAACAGTGATTTGCTCATTCTTATAATTTTTTTGAATTAATTTATCAATTGCGATTGCTCTTTCATGTATCTTTGGATAGTCAACTGCAAAAACATAACCATGTTCACTTCTATGTTCTTTTTTTATGAGTGATTGCTTAAAAAAACCAGTTGGAAACAATACTTTTGGTCGTACTGTTAATGGATGATGATAAAACGTGGTCATGATATGTTCATCGACAGGCATAAGATGTGTATAAGAAGGTTGAAGCTTGTTTTTAAAAGCATCATATGCTTGATATTTTACGTTATGATGTAGTTGAATTTGTTTTGGTGTTAAGTAAAAGGGTTGATCAAGCATGTACACCAACTTATCTTTTTTAATAGCATTGTATGCTTTTAAACCTTTCATTGCTTTTTCTAGTTGGTAAGAATCGACATTAATCGTATGTTCCATTTGTCGCATTGTTAATCCCGTAGGGTTTTGGGTTAAACAATCGATGACATCATTTAATAGTTCATCATAAGGAAACTGATGAAGAGCACTATCTTCATACATAAATTTGTCTTTATTAAAAACAAGCAATGTCAATGAAGATTGATACAACTGTTGGAAGTATGTAACTTGTGCTTCGCTAATAGGGGGTTCTAAAAAGACAACAGCATCCACCTTTGAAAAAGGATGTGGTAAAGTGGTATCTGATGTTATGACAATATGATCTAACAAGCCACTTTGCCACTTTTTAATACTTTCTACTTTTTTGGTTTCTTCAACCTTACGATGAACTACTTCACAAGCTAAAAACTGATTAATTTGATTTGCAATAATTTCAGCTTGTAAGTAATGATGAGTAATAAACACACTTTTATATTTTCTAGCATGATCAACAAGATACTTTAATCGATCCACACCATCGTATGAAACATACGTATACGATGTGTTTGGGTGGATGATTGATGTTGATTTAATATCAAAGGTTAATCTAAGATTAGTTACATCAGTATCATCTAAAATACTATAAAACAACAACCAATCACTGTTGGTATACGTTTTGATAAGCAAGCTTAAATTCTCATACTCAGGTCGATAATCAAAGTTAGTCTTACTTAAATGGTGGATTTGATCAATCATGATGGTATCCACATCAATAAAATGTTCCATGATAATTGAAAGTTTACTTGGATTAATAAGCTGTTCAATTCCAAGCACCATCACATCAATTGTTTTACTTTTCATTTTTTCAACAATTTCTTTAAATTGATGGTTGTTTGCTCCTGTTACTTGTGCAAGTGAAAGTAAAGGAAAGTGAGATTGGATGTTTAACGCTATGGAAGGGTTGGATGTCACAAGCAATACTTTTTTGTTGTTTAAGTAGTGTTGCTTTATGTGATCAAGTAATGTAGTTGAAAGATACATTTGCGCTTTTCTTGTTTGTTTCATACTATCATCTTATCAAAAATCATCCTCTTTGCACATCACTATGAGCTAAAAGAAATATTTAGTATTTCCATAGTCTTTATTGTAAAGTGCAAAACTAAAACACAACGATAATATGGAAAGTAAAAGTGTTATTCTAAGCAAAAATAACCATCAATACGTTAGATTTTTGTGGTATTAAATATTGAAATATTTCATGTGCTTTGCTTAATAACTGGTTAAATACAACACTTGTACTATTTGTTGTAGGGTTTTGAATATAACATAGAGTATTAACTAATATGCTTATCACACGTACTTTTAAGCATTTTATTTGTATATCACATGGACTGTGATACACTACTAAAGTAAAGTAAAAGTGATTTATTCATATAGAAATTAACACATTTATTTTCTCGATATTTCATCATTGAATGATTAAACAATGAAGATATAAACTAGAAAAAATAGAAAAAATGTTG
>CAYZMP010000057.1:0-9049 GCA_964479585.1 uncultured Erysipelothrix sp. | reverse complement strand
AGTTTTAAAAGCTATACTATTCTAAAAACTAGTGAATATGCAATAACTAGCAATAAGAAAATTTTCAAGATAATAATTTTACATAATAATTGTTGTTTCACACTTAAGTATGATGATCATCTATCAAAAACTCATTTAAAAAGAGAAATTCGCCCAAATTTCTCTTTTTGTAGAAAGGATCTGATGCTATGAGATCAGACGTGCAAATAATCCTTCAAAGATAGCCCATAGGGAGAAGTCATTACCTCCAAAGATAATAATCCAATCAGCAACAGTTTCACGTAAAAATGGAATCGAAAAACCAACAAGTAGCACCATAACGACACCTGCTACTGCTGAACCTAAAATAGCTCCTCTTCTTCCACCGGTCGCATTACCAATAATGGAAGCAGTACCAATTTCAAAGAAACATGTAATGGTTAATGGTGCAATCACATATGGGAAAAACCCAGTTATTGCAAACAACACAATTGCAATCGTTGATGTAATCATGGAAACAACAAACCCAATAATTAATGCATTGGGTGCATAAGGAAATAAAAGTGGGCAATCAAGCGCTGGAATAGCATCAGGTATTAGTTTTTCTTGGAATCCAGTAAATGCTGGTACGATCTCAGCAATCATCATACGAACCCCAACTAATAAAATGGTAAGTCCTGCACCAAAAGTAATCCCTTGCATAAGCAGATAGTTAAATATCTTGGCAGAGGATTCAATACCAAACACTTCTAGTGGGCTATTTCCTGCAACCGATACGACAACCATCATAATGGCATACACCAAGAAAATAACAATGGATGACGTAATGGAGATTTCTTTTAAAAATCCTAGATTTTTAGAAAATTTCAAGTCTTCTGTTGATTTGGATTTATCTCCAAACCATTTACCAATATAACCAGCGATTAATGACAAACCGATGGTTGGATGACCTAATGTAAAAGTATCATCTTGAGTGACTTGTCGAACAAAAGGTCGAATGATGTTTGGTGTAATAATCATGTAAGCAGCGGTAAACAAGATTGCGACAATAAGTAGTGTTGTCCCTGTTAAACCAGCATCTACACCTGCTGCGACAAAGATAAATGGAAACCAATACAACATATGTCCAGTTAAAAATACAGATTTCCACTTTGTAAAACGAGCCACTAGCAAGTTAATACCAAAAGCAACTACCATAGCGATACCAATTTGAGCTCCATATTCGCTCATAAAGGTTGCAGCACCCATGGACTCTACAACTTCTCCACCTTCTACATTAAATACGCCAAAGGCATCCGCAAGTGGTGCAATCGCTGAAATAATTATGTTTGTTCCTTGTTGAAGAATAACGACACCAACTGCAGTTTTAAAGGTACCGGCTAATACTTCACTAAATCCTTTTTTCTGCAACAACAACCCAACAAAGGCTATTAGTGCTAAAAAGACTGGAGCACTTCCAAATACTTCATTAATAATAAAATTTAATACAGCCATACTCTCCTCCTTTATAGTTGTTTAACTATTTTTGTCCATCACGGACTTTTTTCATCTAATACAAATAGACATTTTTTTGTTATACGTCACCTCCTTTTTCAAACTCTTTGACAAAGGCCATTGCTTTTTCTTCAATTTCAACTTTGTTTACAAAGCTTTTAATAACAATGACAGGTACTTTTGCACGGTTTTTCAGTGTTTCTGCTAATTCTTCTGATGTAAAGATAACATCGCACTCAGTAGATGCGGCAGTCCCTACATCTCCTGCAAATACACTTGCATCGATTTGGTTGGCTTTAAACGCTTGTTCTAACTTCATTTTTAGAAGTGTTGATGAACCTACACCAAATCCACATACAGCTTGGGCTTTAATTTGTCTCATAAGCTATCCTTTCTTCAGCATTACGCTTGTGTTAGTAAGTTTTCGATTTCTTGAATATCGTTAGCGTTTTTTATTTTCTCTATAAGCTGTTGGTTATCAAGTAAGTTTGCCATATCCACAATCTTATCCATATGGTGTTCACCAGAGGTTGCACAAAGCCCAAACACTAAAGTAACAGGATCATTATGACTGTTAAAGATTACAGGAGTTTTGCACACCATTAAAACAATGTCATTTTTAATGACTGAACTATCAGGCTTCGCATGTGCTAACGCTACACCAGGTGCAATAACAAAATAAGCTCCCAAACTATGATAACTATCAATCATGTTGTTAATGTATTTTTTTGATACGCTTCCCACTTCATAAAGTAACATCCCAATACGCTCTAATGCTTGATCAGCATTGAGTGTTTCATGTGTAATCATAATATGACTTTCTTTTAGCATCTTATCCCCTCATTTCCACTATTTCATGACTATCTTCACTATTTAGTAGTGTTTGCAAATTATTGTTTGCTTCTAATATCTTAACTAGCTTAAGTAGTCCCATATCTTCTTTTACTTTAGAAGCAATGACAAAGATTGCTTTTACTTGTACTGCGTTTCTTTCGCCAAAATCTATAGCTTGAGAAAGTCGCAATAGACTTATCCCATTTTTGTTCACCCCATCATCGTATGCTGCATGCACAAAGGCAACTTGTGGCAAAATAACCATGTATGGACCTAATGTTTCTACTGCCCAAATCATTTTATCTATGTAACTTTGTTCAATAATGTTATCCTTTAATAATCCCTTAGCAGCATAGGCAATTGCCTCTTTATATGTTAAATCGTTGTTTGTGTATGTTATGTGGCGTTTTTTTACTAGTGAGCTAAGTGATAGCTGTTGTTGTTGATGAAGACGATACGTATTGATTAGGCTATCACATTGTTTCCAATAAGTCGTATTCCAAATGGTTGTTTCAATTAAAGCTACATCTTGACTTGTTAATATAGGCGACACAACTAGCTCATTAGCTACTGACAACGGTGAAGTTGTAATAACATAATCAAACAGTTCATTGTTTTTGAGTGCTTGAAATTCACTAATGGAAAATGGTCCGGATAAGTTGTGATTTGGTAGTAGTGCATGAATTTTTGCTAACAACAGTTTCGATGTCGCAACGCCAAACTGACAAACGATGGCAATTTTAATCGGTGTTTGTAGCTGATGTTGAGATTGCAATAGTAAGGAAACATGCATCACAACATACGCAATCTCATGTTCAGAAAACTCTAAATCATGCTTTATTGAAAACTTTTTTATTTCCTGAGAAACAAGCTCATACAATAATCCAGAGGTCACGCGAACATCTTCAAGTAGTGGGTTTTCAATAATCTGTTGGTTTTTTGCACGACTAATGGTTGCTTGTAAATGAAGCAATAGTCCATTGATGGTTGGTTCCGATAAATCAATGGAAACTTGTAAGATATGACACAATGATTCAAGTAGCTCATACGCTAAATCTTGATTAAGACGATTGGACATTAATGAGCCTTTATACAACCGTGTGCCTGCAATGCTTTGAGCCATGAGTTTTAAGGCACATATGTCCAAATCAAGTGATAGTGGCTCAATAAGCTGTCTTTCATGCCACGATAAATCACAATCATTGGCTTGTGCAAACTGAGAACGAATTAGTAAAAGTGCGCTTAAAACAACAAGTAGTTTATGTGAACTATCTTCAAACTCAACATTTAAATGCGTTTGATAATCATTAAACTCTTTTGTGGCTTGTTTTAGTGCTTGAGTAAGTCGCTTATCATCACTTTGAAACACGACATCAATAAAAGAGTGAGTCATCCAATTGTTTTTAAGTGTTCTTCGTAACTCACACTCATCCATCATTAAGTGACAACCACTTGTTGATTGATGTAGTTTTCCATTGAGTAGTGATTGCTTAATAACTTGTAAGTCTCTTGTAATTGTTTGACGAGACACTTGGAGAGCTTGGGCCACATCTTTAGGTTGAGTTGTTTTATGTATAAGTAGCGAAAGCAAAATAAACCGTTGACGATACATTGGATCATAATAATGCACATGTTCTATCATCTTTTGCCAAAATGGGTTATCTTTATCCTTAATAAACACACCTACCGATGGTTTTTTATGTAAGTAACAATCGTATGTATTGGCAAGTGATTGTATTTTTTGTAACTCCAAAAACATTGTCTTGTAACTGCAACCACACACACGCGATAAATGCTCAATGGTAATTGGGCTATGTTGTTGCATTAAGTAGGTAACAATTTGTTGTTGGCGTTTACTTAACATAATTCCTCTTTTCAATTTTATTATACTTATTTTAACTACTCATGGTTGACTAACTTCAATACAGCATTATGGCAATTAATGAGTCAAAGAAAACCAAGAAAAAAGTGAGCACTTTAATCGTGGTGCTCACTTTATTTAAAACTCATAATGGATTTGATCACTGTAGATTTCTTTTATTTTTTTGTTTTTCTCATCATTACCATCAATATTAGCACTAACAAACACCGGTGGATACTCTACTCCTTTTTCAACCAAGCGTTTAATAACTTCGGTTGTTAGGATATTTATGATCGTTGCCCCTACAACAGTTGACGTTGAACCACTAGAAATATCTGAGTTTTCAATGTTTACTGCCGCATCACCAACAACACCATGATTATCAATAACAACATCCGCTACTTCAAAGAGTCGTTTGTTTGTCTTAGAACGTGATGTTACGGAGCTAGAATAAGCTACACTTGTTATCGCCACAACCTTCGCACCACGCTTTTGTGCTTCAATTGCGACTTCAATACCCACAGGGTTACGTCCAGATACTGAATGAACAAACACCACATCACCTTTGGAAATAGGAGATTTTTCTACAATGACCTTACCATACCCATCCAAGCGTTCCATGGCACTTGTCATCGATATTGGCGAAGTGTCTGTCATTAAATTTCGTGCAAAGATCGGATTAAAGACTACCAATCCTCCTGCTCGATAAAATGCTTCTTCACTTAGCATACCCGCATGGGCTGCCCCAAAGATAAACAAGGAATGTTTATTTTCTATAGCCTCTACCATTAATGCAACTGTTTTTTCAATGTTGTCTTTTTCAAACTCATCGAGTTTTTGTAGTAGTTCAATTACTATCTTTGTGTACTCAAAATTTGTGTTACTCACTCTTTTCCTCCTTTTTACTAATGTGATCTACAATCTGTTTGTATAAATACTCCATGTTTTTTTCAAAGAGCACTTCATGAGCTGCATGAGCAATAAGCGTTGTCGCTACATGCTCATAACCTAGCTCTTGATAAAATTGCATTCTTTTTTGTACTTGATTCATGTTTACTGTGACATCTTCCTCACCAATGATAAACCAAATAGATGTTTTAGGGTTTATTTCACTGGATAAGTTAAATGATTTAATGTCTTTAAATCCTTCAAGTAAATCGACTAATCCTTGATTGGTAAACTTAAAGCCACATAAAGGATCATTTTTATACGCTTTTACATTATCTTGGTTAAGACTTAACCAAGATAAATGTTCTTTGCTTTTGGTTTTCTTATCAAACTTCAAAAATGAACTTTGATACAAAAGATCACTTTCCTTGGTTTTAGATCGTTTTGCTAATGCTTTTGCAAACAGTGATAATCCACTAAGCATTGGTGGTGATTCTGGTATGCCTGTTAATATTAAATGACTAATATGGTGGGCATAGCGTTTAAAGTAGGATTGTGCAACTAATGATCCCATACTATGGGCAATTAACACATGATGGTTAATGTTGTTTTTCTTCAGTGCTTGATTAGTGAGTTGATGCAAATCTTCAAGGTTATAAAACCAACCATCTTGATTTCCAAAATGCCCCTTTATTTTCCCGTCAATTAAGCTTTCTCCATGTCCTCGATGATCACAAACTAAGACAGAAAAGTGATGTTTGTGTAAAAACAAAGCAAAGTTTTCATAGCGTTCTTTGTGTTCTGCCATGCCATGGAAAAGTACAATTAACCCTTGTGCTTGCTCATGATGGTAATAGTTAGCAAAAACTTTTTGATGATCAAGTGGATTGTTGGTAATTAGTGTTTCTTTCATAGTGTGTTATGGTGTTCTCCTATGCTACAATAATAGCATGAAACTTACAGGAATAGTGATTGAATATAATCCATTTCATTATGGACATGCCTATCATATCAAACAAGCGAAAGCAAAAACAAATCCAGATATCTTAATTGGGGTCATGTCACCCCATTTTGTGCAACGTGGAGAAATGGCAATCGTTGATAAATGGCAACGCACACAAACGGCACTTGATCATGGTGTTGATTTAGTATTGGAACTACCAACGTTGTATGCACTACAAAGTGCTCAAGAATTTGCCAATGGTGCTATAAGTATTTTACATCGTGCATGTGTAAGTGATGTTGTCTTTGGTTCGGAGTCCAATGACTTAGACACCATTTTAGAAATTGCGGATTTACCCATTGATCCTAATCATTTAAAAGAGTCAATGAAAGAAGGTCATTCTTATGCAAAAGCTTTATCACTGTATGCTGGAGAATATGACCCTAATGATATTTTAGCAATTGCATATGCAAAAGCTGCTAAAAGCACCAACATAACATTACATAGTATTTTACGAACCAACCAATACCATGACAAAGACTTACAAGGTGAATATGCAAGTGCGACAGCTATTCGTAAAGCCTTGCTTTTAAAACAAGATGTAAGCAAGTACACACCAATGAGTCACTTAAATAAAGTGATGTTTATGCCAAGTTGGCAAAGTTATTATCCATTGTTGCGATATAAGCTTCTCTCAACCCCAAAGAAGCACTTACAGGAGCTTTTTCTAGTTAGCGAAGGTATAGAGAACCATCTAATCAATATGGCGACTCAACACGCTGAATTTGACAGCTTTATGAATGCAAGCACAAGCAAGCGCTACTCGACAGCACGCATTCAACGAGTATGTTCTCATATCCTTCTTAACACAACCAAAGAGTTTGCAAAAAAGTATCCAAAAGACTTACCAATACGAGTGTTAGGGTTTAATGATAAAGGTCTAACTGCACTACAAATGTACAAAGAACAAAAAATCCCTATTGCCACTCGCTTTAATCAGTTACCCAAGATAACACGTAACTATGAACTTCATGCTACCACCATTTATGCTTTAGGCTTTAATAAAGAAACCCAACAAGCACTAATAGAACGAGAAGTTGGTAGTCCAATTATTGTAAAATAAGTTAATGCAACCGACTAAAACACACTTATCTAAAAGAAGTGTGTTTTTTTATCTTGACATACTGTAGCACACTAAAGTATTGTTAGCGTATGTTTTTATAAGGGAGAAACTGAATATGAGAGAAGAAGTAACACGGAAGTTTAATTTACTTACTACCGTAGCGATGATTGCAGGAATCGTTATTGGATCAGGCATTTTCTTTAAAACCGCAGAAATTCTAGAAGCAGTGGAAGGAAATGTTGTGCTTAGTTTAGTAGGCTGGGGACTTGGAGCTATTGGTATTATCTTTGGTGGACTTACTATTGCAACATATGCAAAACGTGAAGACATGGTTGGCGGTATTATTACCTACAGTGAAATGGCATGGGGAAAAACACTAGGTTATTTGGCGGGTTGGTTTCAAGTAGTGTTTTACTACCCTGCACTTACCGCAATTATTTCTTGGGTAGCGATGGCGTATATCTTTGTACTTTTTGATTTACCAGGACCCTTTTCAACCGGAGAATTCACCACCTTTTCTTGGGTATTTACGGTTATCTTAATGCTCGTCTTTTTTACATTAAACTCACTCGCAACCAAAACAGCGGGTAAATTTCAATCATTTAGCTTAATTACGAAAGTAAGTGTTTTACTTATACTAGCCTTTATTGGGTTGGCTTTTGGAAATCCTTCTGAGACAATCACTGTCGCAACCGGTGGTAGTGGAGGTGGATTGTTTCTTGCTTTAATTTCGATAGCCTTTGCTTATGATGGTTGGTTAGTTGCCCCTTCAGTTGCGCATGAAATTAAAAACCCTAAACGCAACTTACCATTAGCATTAACTTTTGCGCCTGTTTTAATCATGCTTATTTACATGGCTTATACCTTAGGGTTAGTTTCTTATTTAGGGGTTGATCAAGTTATAGCTTTAGGAAACAATGCCGTTGGTGCTTTTGCGACAGAAATCTTTGGTAGTATTGGACCAAAACTTGTGTATGTTGGTGTTGTTATATCCATATTAGGTACACTTAATGGACTTATTTTAGGATATATACGTTTACCCTATGCTTTAGCTTTACGTAATGAAACCTTTAATAGTGAAGCACTATCAAAGATTCACCCAAAATACGATATTCCTTTAGCAAGCGCTAAACTAACCTTTCTCATTAGTTTAGTCTGGTTAGTGTTTCACTTTTTATCCACTACTGGTGTTATGGAGTATAACCTTATGTGGTTTGATGGATTAGCAATCGATAATTTACCGATTGTATTAACGTATGTGTTTTATATTTTACTGTATACTGGTGTCATTAAAAAAGCTAAACAAGAAAAACTTGGTTTAATTAATGGTTACATTTTTCCACTGTTTGCCATAGTTGGTGCTTCACTTGTGTTATATGGTGGAGTTAGTGCACCAAAGTTTAATGTGTATATTTTAGTGTCACTACTTGGTATATTAGCTGGACTAATTATTCGACCAAAACATAAAGAAATGACGTAACATTTATTAAAATTCAATGTAAAACACCATTTCTTGAAATCGGAAATGGTGTTTTTATTATTCACTCATCACTAAGCAAAATGGATGTCCATCCAAATCTAGCATAACTATATATTCATCACTAAACTGTTCACTACCTTTAGTTGCTCCGCAACTAAGTGCATGATCGACTGCTTTAGGTAGATCATCAACTTGTAAATCCAAATGAGCCATCGGATGTTGGGCATTATCCTTCCAAGGCCAGACTGGTCGCTTATAATTCTCTACTGTTTGAAACGCTATGTATAAACCTGTTTTTGTCTTTATTGCAGCCCAATCATCATTGGCTACCACTAGTTCTTCATTAAGAAGTTTCGCATAAAACTCTGCTAATGCTTTAGCATTTTTACTATCCAACACAACACCATACACTGAAATAGTCATTGTTTTCTCCCTTTTATGTTTTTT
>CAYZMP010000056.1:0-9505 GCA_964479585.1 uncultured Erysipelothrix sp. | reverse complement strand
TCTTAAATTACCCTTTAATATTTGTACGATACAATGCTATCGTCAAAGAAAAGGAGACACATGATGATTACATTAGAACAAGTTGAAAAACTAAAAGAAGTTACAGGCGTAAGTTACAACGAAGCAAAAGAAGTTTTAGAACAAACACAAGGAGATTTACTTGAGGCAGTCTTACTACTAGAAAGACAAGGTAAAGTAAGTAAACCAGCTAACAATGGATTTGTGACATCAAAAGAAGCACAAACTCAAAAAGCTGTACCACCTAAAAAGCAAGAGGACGATTCATTCAAGAAATTTATCGATTGGATAAAACAAGTGCTTCACTTAGGAAACATCAATGACTTTGTTGTTTATAAAGATGATAAGGATACCATATCCATTCCATTAACAATCTTTGTTGTATTATTGCTCTTTGCCTTTTGGATTATCTTCCCACTTATGATCGTTGGATTATTCTTTAACTACCGTTATCGTTTTGCAGGACCAAACTTCAAAGACGAAAAAATCAATAAAACTGTAGACACATTATCCAATGCCACATTAAAAACGGGTGAAGTTGTAAAAGACGCTGTTAGTAACTTGTCAAAAGAATTTAAAAAGGACAATCAACATGAAGAAGATTCTGCTAATTGAAGATGAGCCTCAAATCGCTCGCTTTATTCAATTAGAACTAACCCACGAAGGGTATGAAGTATTCATAGCAAATGATGGTCGAGATGGGCTTGAAAGTTTCAAAGCCCATCCTTTTGACTTGGTTTTGTTGGATATAATGTTGCCTTCACTTAATGGCATCGAAGTATTAAGACGCATTCGTCAACTATCACAAGTACCTGTCATTATGTTAACTGCCCGTGATAGTGTTATGGATAAAGTCTCTGGTCTTGATAGTGGTGCAGATGATTATATTACTAAACCATTTGCCATTGAAGAGCTATTAGCAAGAATTCGTAGTGTGTTACGAAAACAAACAACTTCTCAAACTACACTTTCCTTTAAGTCACTAATACTCGATCTTAATCAACACACATGCACAATACACAACCAGCTTGTGGAACTTACAAAAAAGGAATACGATTTACTACACATGCTCTTAGAAAATAAAAACCATGTCTTATCTCGTGAACTATTACTAGAGAAAATTTGGGGATATGAGTTTGATGGTTCTACCAATGCTGTTGATGTGTATGTTCGCTATTTACGTGCAAAGATTGAAGAACCTTTTAATGAAAAGTTTATTCATACGATTCGAGGAGTAGGATACATTATTAAAGATGAGTAACATACAAAAGACAAAAACAACTAAAACACAACAGTCAATTGCCCGTTCACTAAATCTATCTTTTTTTGTGACGCTTTTTTCTTTTTTCTTATCCATCAATATACTCATCATCATGTTGTTTAGTTATTTCTCTCTGCTAGAGATTGAAACGCAACTAAATCTGTATACTCAACAAGTAACGATTATTCATAATCAAGTGATTTCGCCAGTTGTTAGTGATGAAATTACTGTTGAAATTAAGCCACAACAAAATTCTTCTTTTTTACTTAATCAAATTCTTCGATCATCTACCCTTGAAAACGTCGTTTCTCGTCGATTGGAATTTGATCATCTTTTTAGTTTCTCCTTGTTTAATAAATTCGATGATGTTACCTATCACGTTCAACTAAACATACAAAATGAAACGGTTACTCTTTCATACGATATGAACTCAAAAGTTCAATCCTTCGTAGCTATTTATCGTTGGGTTCTTGTGTTGCAAGTCATTTCTTTACTTTCTGCTATTATCAAGCAATCTCAAAAAACAAAAACTGCTTTACATCCATTAAAACGTCTGTCTACCACAACTAAAAATATCCAGCAAGATATTGGTAATTTAGCAGTTAGTGTCAATAACCAACAACTAAAATCAATTGCAAGCGCAATTGAAAAAATAGATGCCGAAAAACTAGATCGACAATTGCAAGTGAGTTCCTCTCAAAGTGAATTTGTCGAGTTAACCGAAGCAATCAACGATATGCTCATTCGCGTAAATCAAGCTGTTGCACTTCAAACACAGTTTGTATCCGATGCTTCACATGAACTTCGAACACCCATTTCTGTTATTCAAGGATATATACATTTACTTGATCGTTGGGGTAAAGATGACCCTAACACCCTCGCTGAGTCGATTGAAGCTATTAAAAATGAAACTGAAAACATGAAAACACTAGTTGAGCACTTGTTGTTTTTAGCACGTGGTGATAGTGATAATATTCAACTTGTCTTAGAGAATATTGATATTTCTAAACTGCTTGATGAAATCATAAAAGAAACAAGCTTTATTGATGAGAAAAGAAAGTTCGAGCTTCAGTGTTCACCACACGTTTTCTTAGTGGCAGATCGACAATTGTTAAAACAAGCGCTGCGAATATTATTGGATAATGCTTTGAAATACTCAACTCCTTCAACCCCTATCATCATTCGATGTGCGATAGAAGCAGAACATTTTGTTTGCTCAATCACAGATCAAGGTATCGGTATTTCACCAGAAAATATTGAACGGATTTTTGATCGTTTTTATCGTGATGAACAGGCCCGTGTAACAAAAGCAAAAGGTTCGGGACTTGGTTTATCCATTGCAAAGTGGATCATTGAAAAACATCAAGGAAACATTGAAGTAATTAGTCGTCAAAACATTGGTACTAAAGTATTGATTCATTTACCAATATCAAAAGAGAACCATTATGAAGACTAACAATCCAGTCATTAAAGAGTTTTGGAAAACCTTTTTAATAACGCAAAACTTACCATTAGATACACCTGTTTATGATGTATTTTCCTTTGGTAATACTAAGTCAGTTGCCAATCAATGTGCACAACTTGTTTTAGATCAAAAAAAGAAAGCAACATCTAGCTTATATAAAGCATATGAACTTGAAAACCAACCTCTTCCTGAGGTTGGAAACTACTCGATTGTGGTCGATTATAATTATCATCCAATATGCATAGTTCAAACAACAGCTATTTCCATACTTGCTTTTAATGACATGACTTTTGATGTGTGTAAAAGAGAAGGTGAAGATGACAACTTACAATCATGGATTGATCATCACTATGAGTTTTTTACACAAGATGCACTTGACTATGACTTAGTATTTACTCCTGATATGGATGTGTTGTTTGAAGACTTTCAGTTGATGTACACTTATGCTCAGTACGTACAAGATAAAGAAAAAATGGCAACAACCACCATTTTCTAACGTGTGTTTAACTCCATTTTTTCTACTCTTTTAATTGACACAACAACAAGAATTATAATGATTACACTCGTAATAACCACACTCATTATCACATCATTTCTAGTAAAGGTTAAAGTTGAAGCATAGTTTACTAACCCTGAAGGTGTGTATTGATGAATATTAAAGAGACCCGATAATACTGATACAAGATAGCAAACCAATAAACTCATAAATGATGCAGGAATGCTTCTTTTTAATAGGACTCCCCAAAATATAATGTTAGCAATCACAAACATAAAGTACAGTGACATTAATAACCCAGACAATAGCACATCTAGCAGTTTTACATCAAATGCAAACAACAATCCAGCATAAGCGTAGTTCACCAGTATGCTTACCATCAATATAAGTGCTAACAAGCCACTAAGGTATACGACTTTAGAAAGGACGATGTGCGGAATTTTTTTATTAGAGATTAATGGGAAGACAAGGGTGTTTTCACTTAACTCCAATGCCATACTTCCTCCTAAAGTAAATACAATGATAATTAAACCTAATTCAAACAAGTCGGATAAAAAACCCGTGATTGATGTTTGTTGACTAGCATTGATCATCGCATCAATACTTGCTTGTGGCATTTCTGGAAATTGCCATAGTAGTATTTCTGGTAAAATTGCTTTAAGCATGATCGGGGTTAATACTGCTAAGAATAATATACTCATTAACAAGATAAATACTTTTCCACTACGGGTTGAAAACAACCATTCCTTTTTTAGTTCAACGCCCATTATTATTTCCCCTTTCAATAAACAGCGATTCTAAACTGTTTCTTTTTTGATTAAATGAAATCACTTCATACCCTAACTCCAACAATGTTTTTAATAGATCATTTGATGATGGTCGGCGTTGTTTTAAGGTGACTTCTACAACGTTGTTTTTAATGGAAAGATTGTTTACATTCTCGACATTTTTTAACATGTTTTGATGGTCAACGTGTAATTCTTTCGATAGCTCAAACTCAAGTATTGGCTTTACATTTTCCATTAGTAAATCTTGTAAACTCTTTTCAAAAATCATCTCTCCATTAGCAATCATACCCACACGATCGCAAATTCTTTCCACATCACTTAAAATATGTGTCGAAAACATAATGGTCTTCCCTCTTTTTTTAAGATCAATCATCATTTGCAATATTTCACTTCTACCTTGAGGATCTAAAGCACTTGAAGGTTCATCGAAAATCAGAAGCTCAGGATCATTAATTAATGCGACAGCCATCCCTAGACGTTGTTTCATTCCTCTTGAATATCCTTTGATTTTTCGTTGAGCATGTTCTTTTAATCCTGCCCATTCAATAAGTTGATGAATCTTTTGCTTATCTTTGCTTTGATCGATATACATCAAATATTCAAATGCACTCATCCAAGGATAAAACTGTGGATTCTCAGGCAGAAACCCAATGTTCAAGTCTCCAGCTTTGATGATGGTGGAAACATCTTTTTGATTGACAACACATGTTCCTTGATAATGTTTTGACAGTCCACTAATGATATTCATGGTGGTTGATTTTCCAGCACCATTATGACCAATAAAACCATATATTTCATTTTGTTGTACATGTAGACTGATGTCATTTAGCGCAACAAATGAGTTGAACTTTTTTGTAAGATGCTCAATCTTTATCATTATGTATCCTTTCTACCTAAAACAATAAATACGATAGGTCCAACTAATTGAAACAAAAAGGCAATAAGCAACCATAATGGTTTGTTTAAATTTGCGACTCCTTCTTTATTAATTAGATATGCACAATACACAAACATTGCTAAGTGAATGATTAAAATTGGTGATGCAATAAGAAGTAAATCTTTGTTTTCTACTATCCAGTTCATAACTTGTCCTCCTTGACAACTGCATCATATCAATTTATAAGGTCATAATAATAGTTACTGCAGTCATAAAAAAGTCATAAAAAAAGACTACCTAGTAGCCTTGATTTTTGAAATACACAATCGCATGTGCACGATCACTAACATTTGCCTTAGCATAGATTTGACTTATGTAATTTTTAATGGTTCCAATTGACAAATACATTTTCTCTGCAATTTCTTGATTGGAGTAACCTAATACTAAGTATTCTATTACTTGTTTTTCTTTGTTTGTAAACACATTATTATCCACTTTGGTTGTTTGTTTTATAGATATGAGTTTCGATAATCGCTGAGCTACTTTTCCAGGCAATAAGATATTACCTTGATATCCATCATGTACTGCTTGAATGAGTTGATTCGGTTTTATGTCTTTTAGTAAATATCCTGATGCTCCATATGCAAGTGCTTCTAGTATGTACTCATCATCTTCAAAGGTTGTCAAAATTATAATCACAACATCCTTGTGTTTCTCTTTGATTGCTTTTGTAGCTTCTACTCCATTAAGTATTGGCATACGGATATCCATTAACACCACATCAGGTTTAAGCTGCTCAACTAGCTGTATTGCTTGTTGGCCATTGTTTGCTTGACCTACAATGTCAAAGCTCTCTTGTTGGCTAAGTAACCCTACAAGTCCTTGTAATAATATCGGTTGATCATCTACTAATAGCACTTTAATTTTCTTCATTGTTCTCATCCTTTAACTTACTTCCAAGAGGAATAGTAATATTTACCATAAAGCCATCGTCGTTTGAACTTGCTTGAAAAGTTCCACCTACACCTTCTATAGAATCTTTCATAGTTTGTAGACCAAATCCTAAATCAAATTGCTCAGCTTTAGAACCATTATCACTATAGTTAAAATAAAGTAATCGATTGGATTGCGATAGTAGTATACTTGCGGAAGTAGCATCTGAGTGTTTCACAGTGTTTGTTGAGCATTCCATTATTGCTCTTAATAGTATATGTTGATGAACAGAAAGTAATGTTGATGAGACTTCACACACAAACTCGATATCAAGTGCCATTGATTGTTTAATGTTGTTTAGTAAGTCATCCACTTTTTCATAAAAGGATTTTGTCGTTTCTTCCACTAACATCTTTACAGATTGACGCACATCAGCTAAAGCATTTTTTACTAGTTGTTTGCTTGTGTTTATGTGTTGATCTTTTTCACTACTTGAAGGTGTTATTAAAGCATTTTCTAAAAGAATAACAGCACCTGTTAAATGATGTCCGACAGTATCATGGATTTCTTTGGCAATTTTATTTCTTTCAGATGCTGCACTTAACGACTCAATTAGTTCATTTTGTTTTTCTAAAAGTGTTAGTGTGCTGTTTATTTGCATGTTTACTAAGTACACCTTTTTTAACATGTAAAAGGCAAGAATAATCAATCCATACACAATTAAGTTTAAATAAACATTGGATATTACAGAATCAACTTCAACTTGTAGTGGATTTTGAATGTAAAGTATAACCCCTACTAAAACATATGCACTAACCATAAACAACGATAACACCTTCGCTACTTTTATTGAAAAGTGATTGATGATAAATCCAGATATGATAATAATAAGCAACAGTGAATTGGTGTTATTCATGAAGTATTCAATTGCAAATGTAATTACGATAACGATCCCATAAAACACATACGATATTTTCTCTTTGTTTATTTGTACAGCGAGCTCACTTGCAATTAATAACACCAACAATAGACCACTTAACCAAACAAGAATATATAACTCACTTACATTAATGTAATCAATAATTAGTTTTAAAATCACAATTTCAAAAGCCGCAACTAACAAAACAAATACAGCTTGACGAATATAAGAAGGATAAACCTCAGTTTTTTGCGATTTATTAAATGCTGTTTTCTCATGTTTTAGTAAATAAACAGCTGCGATTGGTAAATTAAACAATAAAATACCGATAGCATACTTTAGACGAGTTTGTTTAGGTATTTTTTTATTGTTAGCGACTTTCAAAACATAATGTACTTGAACAAACAATTGAAGCATAATTGCAGGAACAATAAACGGAGCAATTTCTCTAAAATCCATAAACATACCGTCACTTTCTATAAAAATTATATCTTAATCGTGAATAAATAACTATATATATAGTATATTTATGCAAGCTATTCCGATATCTTGGACAACCATATAACCTTTGCATGCAAAATCACACAAATAATGAAAATTCGATGATTAATGTTATATAAAAAGTTTTCAATTGAAAAATACTAGTTAATATTCGATATAATAGGTGTATCCATAGAGAGTGTGTTAGAGACTGGCTCAATGATCACACAGCAACCTATCCTTTGATAAGGTGCTAAAACCAGAAAGATGGACGCATCTTTTTTCAACTTTTCTATGGTGAAAGGGTTAACGAAAAAGGAGAAAATATGTTTGAATCAACAAGTTATGAAGAAATTAAAGAGAAGTTTGACAATCATTGTACTCATGGATGGAATCATATTGAGATGTGGATTGTAAGTCCTGATTTTTATCAAAGGTTAATCAACGATAAAAATCATAAACCAGGTGCAAGAGTCCGTATTAGAGAGGTAGAAGAACCATTAGCTTCATTAAAGACAACCAACACTGTTTATAGAGGATATGAAATCATTGTTTCTGATGGATTTAGTAACCGCTATGGAATTGATACTATACTTAGAAGTAATCTAAGTGAATCAAATTTACAACTTCTTAATAAAAACATTAGTCACAACTACCAATAAAAGATTAACATTGAGCCAAAAAAATCTATGTCACTAAACATAGATTTCAGAGAGTTGACAAACAATCATGTTTGAAGGCTCTCTTTTTTGTTGGGAATAAAAAAAGAAGCAAATGCTTCAATTTTCTGAAAAACTGTTGAATATAGTTTATTAAGATGGTTGTTTTGGTTTATTCTATCCAAGTAATTAACCATCTTTTTCATATTCATGGCACTAAAAAGCAAGAGTATATCATCAAACACTCTTTGTTTTCCAGTATATCGGGTAAATCCCATCCCATATTTTGTTTTGGCATCTGCGAAGCATCGTTCGATTGTTTGTTTTCGCTGGGGATATATTTCTTTCCATGCATCACTATGGCGAATGTGATTGACTGTTTCTTCTTTATAATCGTCCCATACATGACGAGTAATGACCTTTTGAAACTTCTTATTACCAGTACATTGATGAATAAATGGACATTTCTTACATTCTTTAGGATTTGATTTATAGAGGCGATAACCTTCTCGATTAGTCGTGCTGTACTTTAATATTTTCTCGTTAGGACATAGATAACAATCATATTCTTCATCATACACATATTCATATTTCTTGAAGTACCCCTTTTTAGTCATGGGTCTTTTATAAGGCATTAAAGGTGTTTTATCATCATCCATAATGACTTTACATATATAAGGTGTTATATACCCTGCATCCAGTACCATATGCTTAATCTCTTGGAAGTCTTCTAACATCTTTAATTTTCGATAAAGTGGAAAAAAGCTATGAGAATCATGCACATTACCAGGTTCAATATGGGCTCCTACAATATAACCATGTTTATCACAGGCAGTATTAATACTATAGGCAAAGCACTTTTCTTTTTCCCCTTTATGGAAAACACCACTTTCCGGATCATTCTTACTTACTTTCGATTGTTTTACTTCACCTGTTTCTTCATGAAAGACTAATGCTCTTTTCTTATGATCATTGCGGTCTTGATTAATTTCTTCTTCTAGTTCTTTTTGATAAGCTTTCGCACTTGATACAATGAGCTCTTGTTTATTGTATTTGTTTTTATTGGCATGTGCTTTTACATGTGTTCCATCGATAAACAAGGACTCAATGTCAATGAGTTCATGACTGATAAGTTCGGTTAGTATATGTTCAAATATTTTTTGAGAAACATTATTATCTTTGTATTTTCTTCGATAGTTTTGAGAGTAAGTCGAGTGGTCAGGAACCTTGTCTTCAAAGCTCAGATGTAAAAACCACCGATAGGCTACATTCACTTTAATCTCTTCACATGTTTTACGCATTGAATTGATACCAAACAACTTATTGATAAATATCATCTTAAACAAGATCACTGGATCAATTCTGCCTCTTCCTTTGGTTGAATAAAGAGGATCGGTTAATGGATAAATAAAAGACCAGTTAATGTATCGATCTAGCTTTCTTACTAAATGATCCTCAGGAACTAATTCATTAAGTGGACTTACCACCATGATTTCACTTCTATCTTTGAAATTTACCGCCATGTTTATCACCTACATCTATTTTACCAAATCTTGTTTTCTTCATAAACATTAAAAAAGACTGTCGACTTTATTTGTCAACAGTCTGA
>CAYZMP010000055.1:0-9903 GCA_964479585.1 uncultured Erysipelothrix sp. | reverse complement strand
TACAAACTTTAAAGGGTTATTTCTTGTGAACCCCTACAAACTTTATAGGCCCCTATTAAAGTACGCTTACGTTATCTGCTTTTTTACCACGAGCATCATCAACGATGTTGAATGTTACTGCTTGGCCTTCTTCTAAAGTTTTGTAACCGTTAGAATTGATAGCTGAGAAATGTACGAATACTTCCTCGTTAGTACCATCAACAACGATAAATCCAAAGCCTTTAGTAGCGTTAAAGAATTTTACTTTTCCTGATTCCATGTGTATTACCTCCGTTCTAGAATAAGTCGTGTCCATGTCTCTAGTAACAAAAGTATTACTCGATGTACAACAGTTCTTATAGCGTTGTTAGCATACCACTCAATAGTTTAAATGTCAAACAATATAAACAATTCTTTTTGACTTTGAAGTGTGGTATTCTTAATTTAGCTACTAAATGCGAGGGATATATGCGAATAAATAAAAATAAAGAAATCGTACTATTTTTAAAGAGATGTGAAAAAAACTTAACAAACGATGCTAAAAACGATTTTTTGTTTAAAAAGGTTACAAAAGAAAATGAAAAACAAATCCAACAATTGATGAAAAAAGCTGCTTTTGCAGAATTTTTAAGTGATGAAAAGTCATGGCCATCATTGTTTTTGTCAACGGATGAGTATTTAACAACACCTTATTATCAGAATGTATCATTGCATGATATTAAAGATGATAATGTGCAATTTAAAAGGCAAACGATAAAGAGTAATGTGCTGTTTAATGTTGATGAAATACAACCAGATCCTTTAAAAGAACTTAATGATTGGATGAAGTTAAGAGCACTAGATAAACCTTATGAGGCTAATGTGTTAATGATTGATAATCAATTATGGATGCTTGATATATACAGTGAAGCTATGACGATTAATCCAAAAGCACAAAAGGCACATGGAAAGGTACTAACCTTTGGACTAGGTATTGGTTACTTTGTATACATGGCACTGTTAAATAAGAAAGTAGAAAAAGTTACTGTAATTGAAAACAACAAAAAGGTTATTTCCATCTTTAATGAATATTTAAGACCACAGTTTAATCGAAGTGAGGATATTGAAATTATTCACGCTGATGCACTCGATTACTTCAATAAAGAAAATATTGATCAATTTGATTATGTATTTGTCGATGTGTATCAATCTAGTGATGATGGATTAGAGATGATGGAAAAAATGCTCATGAACTATAACCCAATTAACGTTGAAGTTGATTTTTGGATTGAACAATCAGTACTTGAAATACTAACAGGGTTGCTGTTTTATTATTTTAAACTATTGTCAAATAAACAAGCGATCTATCATGATGATGACTACTACCATCATTTACTTTTAAAGATTGATAAGTACTTCTCAGCCATTGACAGTGAAGTAAATGACGTGGATCAATTAAAGGAATGGATGTACTCTAACGAAGTTAAAAGAAAGATATTGAGTATAGCAAATTAGCACAATCAGTGCTTTTTTTCATTGTTAAGGTAAAACTAGGTTATTTATGTTAGAATATCTTCTGAACTAAGAAATTGAGGATAGATTATGCAGGAGAATAAAAATTCACTTGTAGCCATTATTTTGGTATTAGTGATTCAATTCATTGTTACTTTTGAGATGAATGTCGTGATGCCACTAGCACCTAATATTGCAGCTTTGTATGGTGTTGCATCACATCAAGTAACATATTTAAATATTGGGTTTGCATTGTTTGGGATGCTAGCACCAATTATTGGATTTAATTCAGATAAAGTTGGAATTAAAAAGATGATTGGATTTACATTGTTCTTGTCGTTTATTGGGGCAATGTTAATTGCAAATATACCATCAGTTATAGCTTATGTTGTCGGTCGTTCTTTAATGGGGCTGGCTTTTTTTACCATGCTTGGTATTGGGTTAAGTTACATATCATTATTAGTTAGTGAAGATCGTTTAGGTGTAGTAAGTGGATTACATCGGATTGCTTTTGGTTTAGGGGTATTTACTTCACCACTATTAGGAACTTTTTTACTTGAAACATTAGGATTTCAATCTATTTATCAAATGCTTGCTATTGTAATAGCGATAGCAACAGCATTGTTTATGTTTATTAGCCCAGAAGTACCATCTGTAGGATCATCGGCTTCATTATCTGCAGTACAAGAGTTGATAAAAGGAAAAAAAGAAAAGCAAATGATTATCATTACTTTTTTAATGTCATTACCTGCTATTTTTTTCTTTAACTATTTAAGTGTTTATTTATCAGGACAAAACGTAGATGCTCAAATGATCGCATCTATATACACTACAGTTGCTTTAGGATCAATATTAGGTGGATTTAGTATTATGTTCTTTTCTGATAAAGTCGGAAAAGCGAAAATGTTAATATATGTTGCTACCTTGGTTCCCATCGTCATTATTAGCTTTTACTTTAGTAGTGGAGCATTATTATTTTTAGTTGGTCTTTTGTTTGGGTTTTTATTTGATAGTGCAACAGGATTATTATTTCCAGTAGGGAGTATGTTAGTCCATCATTACAAAGCAACATTTTTAACGATACTAAGTCTAACAATGTCATTTGTCAATGTCATTAGTAACATCATTGGACCAACACTGTATGCTTTAGGTGGTTTCTTATTGTTAATCGTAATTATTGCTGTTGGGATTTTTGTAGCTGGTATTATGCTAAGAAATACTACTCGACATCTAACATAAAAACCGATTCATTTAAAAAGATAAGAACCGGTTTATACTTAATCAATGTAACTAGCAATAATAGGCTAGTTTTTTTATTCGACTGTCACTGATTTTGCAAGATTGCGTGGTTTATCTACATCACATCCTCGAAGTACTGAAATATAATAAGCAAATAGTTGCATAAGAATAATGCTTACAAAGGAGGTTGTCCAATCTGGTAGATCAGGTAAATTGACAACTTCATCAGCGACATCATCGCTAACGTGTGTACTTTCCTTTTTTAGAAGTAAAACATGTGCTCCTCGAGCTTTTACTTCCTTAATGTTGCTTATGGTTTTTTCCACAACGTGATCTTGTGTGGCAAGAGCAATCACAGGAACTCCATCTGTAATAAGAGAAATAGTACCATGTTTAAGCTCTCCAGCAGGGTAAGCTTCACTATGAATGTAACTTATCTCTTTAAGTTTTAGTGAGCTTTCTAGTGCAACCAAATAATCTAAGTTTCGACCAATAAAGAATAAACTAGATGCATTTTGATACAAGGATGCAATGTATTGCATTTGCTTTTTATACTCAAACATGCCATCAATATGTCCTTCAACATCCATCAGTTGTTTAGCAAGTACTTTTGCCTCTTGTTCACTTAAAGTGTTGTTTAGTTTTCCAAGAGTTATTGCTAATGCGGAAAGAAGTGCAATTTGTACAAAATATGCTTTTGTTGAAGCAACTGCAATTTCAATACCAGCATGAGTCATCAATACCATGTCTGCCTCACGGGCAATAGAAGAACCTGCTACGTTAACAATGGCCATTGTTCTAATGTTTTTTTGTTTTGCCAAACGAAGAGCTGCAAGACTATCTGCTGTTTCTCCAGATTGTGAGACAATGATTAACAGATCATTGCTATGCAATAGTGGGTCATTGTATCTAAATTCAGAAGCAACTTCAACACTAACATCTAATTTTGAAAACTTCTCAAATAAATACTTACCCACTAAACCAGCATGCATTGCTGTTCCACAAGCTACAATATGAATTTTTCGAACATCTTTTAGTACATTTAAATCTACGTTGTCAATGGTAAAGTCAAACTGTTCTTTTTTATATCGAATGGAAAGTGTTTTATTGAATGCTTCTTTTTGCTCAAAGATTTCCTTAAGCATAAAGTGTTCATAACCGCCTTTTTCTGCAGTTTGTTCATCCCAGTCTGCTACAAATATTTCTTTTTTAATTTCTTCTTTGTCTAAGTTTAAAACAGTCACTTCATGTTGTTTGATGATTGCAATTTCATTAGGTTCTAATAACATGTATTTTTTTGTATACTTTAACAACGCAGTCATATCAGAAGCGATGAAGTTTTCGTTTTCTCCAATACCAATAAGCAAAGGACTATCTTTTCTTATCGCAAAGACAGTATCGCTTATATCTGAAAACATCATACCCAATGCGTAAGAGCCTTCAATTTTTTCAATAAGTTTAATAATAGCTTCAATAGGGTTCTGTTTCTGCACATAATAATAGTCTAAACATTTGGCGACTACTTCAGTGTCCGTTTCAGATTCGAATGTATAACCTTTACGAGTCATTCGCTCTTTTATTTGAGCATAATTTTCAACAATACCATTGTGAACAATACTTACTCGATGATTACCATGAGGGTGAGAGTTTACATCCGATGGTTCACCATGTGTTGCCCAACGAGTATGGCCAATACCAACGTGCGCTGGTTTTAGTTTGTCTAAGTCAAATCGATCTTTCATATCTTGAATTCGACCTTTTGTTTTTTCAGTTTTAATTTGATTATTCATATACAAAGAAATACCAACAGAGTCATAACCACGATATTCAAGTTTACTTAATCCCAACATTAAAACATCGACGGCTTGTTGATTTCCTACGTATCCGACTATTCCACACATAATTATATTTTCCTTTCAATCCAACACGATAAGTGATGTTGTTTCTTTGACCCTTATCTTACGACTGTTGGTGCCGAAGAGGCATCCGCCGAAATTTCGATACTCCTCTTACCTCGTCACAAAAAATGCCTGGCGCTTGTTTTATTTATAAAATTATTACTATCCCCCTTTCTGATAAAATAAGTCTACCATAAGAGAAATCGTTGTACAATACAAAAAGAACTGGTCATTTATTAAAAATGATGTGAGAAAGTAAGGTGTTTTAAAAATATAGATTATCATGTATAATATGGCACATCGGGACGTAGCACAGCTTGGTAGTGCACTACCTTGGGGTGGTAGAGGTCGCGCGTTCAAATCGCGTCGTTCCGACCATGCGGCCGTAGCTCAGTGGATAGAGCAAGCGCCTCCTAAGCGCTAGGTCATAGGTTCAACTCCTATCGGTCGCGCCAATAAAATGTGTAATGCACCAGTGGCGGAATTGGCAGACGCGCACGCTTGAGGGGCGTGTGGGAAACCGTACGGGTTCGAGTCCCGTCTGGTGCACCAAATAATCATTAAACACCATTATGGTGTTTTTCTTTATGCATATTCTGCACATAGTGATTACTTTTCGTTACAATATAGTTAAGAGGTGAACGTATGAGTAACTTAGAAAAAGCATTAAAAGGAGCAATCATTCAAGACAAGTATGTCTTAGGATTGCATTGGATTTATGATACAGAGAAGGTTAAAGCACATTTTGATGATGATAGTGATTGTTTTGATGTATTGCAAGACAGTTTTCACAAAGGCAAAGTGAAAGGTGATTTAACGCATTATGGTGATGTCATGATACATTTTATGGACTATATGAACAGTGTTGATCAAATTGATGTGGCATCGTATTATGAAAGCTTTGTTGAGTGGATGAAAGAGTATAAAGGTTACAAAGACAAAGCAATGAAAATGGTTGTTGCAAATTTAGAAGAAGGTAACTACAAAGGATCTGATTCAAGTGAGTTAGGTGGGCTTGTTAAAATACCACCAATCTTACTTAAATACAAAGATAAGCCTCAACTTGCAAAATTATATGCAATAGCTTTTACAAAAGCAACGCATGATCATCCGATTGTTGTGACACTAGCAACTTATTTTACGGATGTTGTGTATTACCTTGATCAAGGTATGGCGTTAGTTGAGGCACTAGATAAAGCTTTATCTAACATGCCAATGATGATTGTAGAACTATTTAATAAAGCAAAAGAAGTATTAAAACTTGAACCTGTGGAAGCTATCTCAACATTGGGACAAGCTTGTCCTTCAGAAATGGCTTTTCCAAGTGTCATTTACTTACTACTTAAATATCAAAATGATGCACCCGCTATCTTTAAAGCAAATGTGTTAGTTGGTGGTGATAGTGCTGCACGAGGAATACTGTTAGGTATGGTTTTAGGTGCAGCAGGATTTGTGGATGAAAGTAGTTTAGAAACGATGAATGAAAAAGACCGCTTTTTGTCAATAGTAAGTAAACTAAAAAGTGAATAATTGTTGAAACAAAAGTGAAATAAGTCTACAATAAGCATACAGGAAAATTACAAGTTGGTAATAATGAAAAACACGAAAGAGATACTTAAACTAATTATCCAACAATTGCCGGAGTTAAACATCTTTGTGTTGGATCTAAAAGGTAAATATTTACTTTACAGTGATAAACATAAATACACTGTTGAGGATTTTTTAGATGCAAACATAAAAGAAAAATCCAATGTGTTTGACTTTTTACACCCACAATCTTTTAAAGAAGAGGTTGAATATCATTTTTCACTTGTTTTAAAAGGTGAGAAAACCACAATTTACAAAAAAATCAACCATAATAATCACTTGGTTTATTACAACATTAATCTAAGTCCACTAGTAGTAGATGATATTGTACAAGGTGTTGTAGGTGTTATTAGTAATATTACGCAAGAACGTGTACAAGAAAAAGAACTCCAAGAAGCAAAGCAATATTTGTATCTATTTTCAAAGCTTTCTCATGAGGGTATGTTTTTTGCGCAGTTTAAAGAACCTGTGGATTGGGATAATGCCACCAACAAAGATGAACTGTTTGATCAATTGTTGGAAAATGAAATTGTAATGTATGCTAATGATGCAATGGTGAGACAACTTGATGCCACACGTGAGCAAATTGTTGGTCAAAACATAAAAACATTGTTTGATTATCCTTATCAAAATGTAAAACGAGATTATACAAAACTACTAAATGAAAAAGAAATTACATTAACAACATTAGAGCGTACAAACGGTGGAGACCCAATTTGGATTGAGGGTCATTATGTAACCATCTTTAATGATGATAAAAAGATGATCGGTCATTTTGGTGCTCGTCGTGACATCACAAAAAAAGTGCAAGCACAAGAAGCTCTTGAACATTCACATGAGTTAATGAAGTATATCATTGAACACAATCGAAGTGCAATTGCAGTTTTTGATAAAGACATGAATTACATATATGTTAGCCAGAAGTTTAGAGACACATACGATGTCCATGATCCACATATCATTGGTAAAAACCATTATGACATATTCCCTCAGTTACCTGAGCGTATCAGAAACGTTCATCAACGATCATTAAATGGAGAAGTCGTTATATCCAACGATGATACCTTTTTACATGCAAGTGGGAAAGTTGAATATACGCGTTGGGAATGTCGTCCTTGGTATGATATCGAACAAAATGTTGGTGGTATGATTTTATACTTAGAAATAATTACCCAACAAAAAATTCAAGAAAAAATCATTCAAGAAAACCAACAACTATTAAAAGCAATGTTTTCTCAAGTAGCTATTGGTATTGCTTATGGACCAATGAACAACGAATTTAATAGCGTAAATCAAAAGTTGTGTGAGATTATGCAATACACAGAAAAAGAATTAGAAAAAATGAGTTTTGATTCTTTGATTTATGATGCGGATAACCAAAAAATAAAACAGAAGAGACAACAATGGAAAAGTAACGGCGAGCACAACTTTACAGATGAAGTTCGCTTGCTTAGAAAAGATCAGAGTATTGTTTGGGCGAATGTGACATTTTCTAAGATTGATACAGATTCTCTAGTGATTCCCTACTCTATGATTATGATTGAAGATATTACTGAGAGAAAAGAAATTGAAAAAGAAATGTACTTTTTGAATTACCATGATCAACTAACTGGGATTTATAATCGAAGATTTTATGAAGAGGAACTAAAACGTTTAGACACAAAACGAAACTTACCCATATCGTTGATTGTTTTAGATGCCAATGGACTCAAACTCATTAATGATGCATTTGGTCATTTACATGGTGATGAAATGATTCAAGAGATTGCCCATGTTATAAAAAATGAATGTCGCGCAGATGACATAGTTGCGAGAGTTGGTGGCGATGAGTTTGTTGTATTGTTATTAAAAACTAACAGTGATGAGGCAAACGATATCGTACAACGCATTAACACACAACTAGATGGCAAGACTATACTCAATGCACCAATTAGTGTTAGTGCGGGAGTGGCCACAAAGTACACGAAAGAACAAAGAATTAAAGATATATTTAGTGAAGCAGAAACTAAAATGTATCGTAAGAAACTAGAGTTTAGATCAAAAACCATGTTGGATACCATCCAAGTTATTTTAGATGCATTTTTCACACAACATCAAAATGAAAAGGAACATGCAAATCGAGTGAGCAAAATGTGCTATGAAATGGGTAAGCTAATGCATTTTGAGTTAAATCAATTGAATAAGATCAAACTTGCAGGATTGATGCATGATATCGGGAAAGTTAATATACCTACTGCTATTTTAAATAAAGTTAGTGAACTATCCTCCAATGAGTGGGAACAAATTATGAAACACTCAGAAGTAGGGTATCGAATATTGAGTGCAGTAAATGAGTTTGCAGAAGTTTCTGAAGTAGTATTGGCTCATCATGAGCGTTGGGATGGCAAAGGATATCCTAAGGGGTTATCAAAAGAAGATATTCCTCTGTCTTCGCGTATTTTGGCGATTGTGGATGCTTATGATACGATGATTCATACTCAAGTATACGCTTCAGCTGTTAGTCAAGAAGAAGCACTTGAGGAGTTAATCAATAAGGCAAACAAGCAATTTGATCCGTATCTTGTAGAGTTATTTATTCAAAACCAAGTGTATGATGCAGTTAACGAAAGTTAATTGCATTTTTTTTATTGTGTTTAAGCTTCAATGTCGTTATAATGCTTACGGTGATAGTATGTTTAATGTAGTCTATGGTGTAGGATTTATTTTTGTACATTTTTTACTTGTTTTACTTTTTTATAGGCAATTTGGTAAAGTAGGTCTTTTTATGTTTATTGCTGTTGCTTCAGTGTTGGCTAACATTCAAGTAGTAAAGGCAATAGAGGTATTTAACTTACAAGCAACTCTTGGAAATACATTATATGGTTCCATCTTTTTAGCTACGGATATACTAAGTGAGAAATATTCAAAAAAAGATGCTCAAAAATCTGTGTTTATCGGTTTTTCATCAGTTTTGTTTTATCTAGTGACGATGCAGATGGCACTTATGTTTGAACCTGCTAATGAAGCTTTCGCATTATCAATACAATCGTCTTTCGAACTTATTTTTGGTTTGTCTTTTAGAATTGTGATTGCTAGCTTAACAGCGTATGTCATTAGTCAGTTATTAGATGTGAGTGTGTACTCATGGATAAAATCAAAACTCATGGATGATAAATTTTTATGGGTACGTAATAATGTTTCAACACTTTTTTCACAGCTCATCGACACAAGTATTTTTGTTAGTGTGGCGTTTGTTGGATTAGAATATAATTTGTGGCAAATCTTTTTGTCGACGTATTTTTTGAAAGTGCTAATTGCAATTGCGGATACTCCTTTTATTTACTTGGCGAAGAAAATTACACCTAAAAAGGACTAGATGGATTGTAGGTTGTACAAATAATGCGTATACTTGAGTTATGGAGGAATCATATGTCAAAAAATAATGAAGCAATCATTGCTAAAAAACAACCAGCTCAAGTTGTGTTAAAAGAAGGTGAAAGTATTTATTGGTGTGCTTGTGGTCGTAGCAACAATCAACCGTTTTGCGATGGATCTCATAAAGCAACAAGCATTGTCCCAGTAAAATACACAGCACAAAAGGATGAAACAGTGTATTTATGTCAGTGTAAACAAACAGGTAATCAACCTAAATGTGATGGTACACATAATCAACTATAAAGGGGCTGTAACGAAATAGATAGTTGAAAATACTATTTATGGAGCTACGGCT
>CAYZMP010000054.1:0-10187 GCA_964479585.1 uncultured Erysipelothrix sp. | reverse complement strand
CCTCTTAAGAGAGAACTTCTTGATTTTTATGATTGATTGAAGTGTCAAACTCCCGAGTATTTGCGAGATAACTTTAATCAATACACTCTTGAAAACAACATCCGTTTTTAGAAAGAGAAGTACGCTTTTATAATGTGAATAACCCTTAAATTGTGAAAAATGATTATTTCCTATCGACACTCTAAATGTTTCATGCTAGAATAAGTCCATGCTAAACACCGTATATCCTTGCGAATAAGGCGCAAGAGTTTCTACCCGGCTACCGTAAAAAGCTGGACTACGATGGAACCGCTTTTCTGCGTGCTTCTGTCGAAACGATGGAAGTTTTTTCATTTTTTAGACGGGTTTGGCACAAAGAAAGGGGAACTTTATGTTCGAGAAATTTTTTCAGCTTTCCAAAAAAGGAACGGATTTTAAAACTGAACTATTAGCAGGTTTAACGACGTTTCTAACCATGGCCTACATCTTGGGGGTCAATCCAGGTATGTTATCAATTGGAGGTATTCCATTTGAAGCAGCCTTTTTAGCAACAGCGCTATCTGCAGCTATTGCAACACTTATTATGGGGTTGTATGCTAACTATCCAGTTGCGTTAGCACCAGGAATGGGATTGAATGCTTTCTTTACATTCAATGTAATCTTACAATTTGGTTTATCATGGCAAGGTGCCCTTGCAGCGGTTTTCGTATCAGGGATCTTGTTTTTAATTGTAACTGTGACAGGCATTCGTAAAGTTGTTATTCAAGCTATTCCAAAACAATTGAAATTAGCTATTGGAGCTGGTATTGGTTTTTTCATTGCATTTATTGGATTTCAAAATGCAGGTATTATCGTTGGTGATCAAGCAACACTTGTTGCATTAGGAGATTTAACTAACGGAGCTGTGTTACTTTCCGTATTTGGTGTGTTAATTACAATTGCTTTATTAGCTTTTAAAGTTAAAGCAGCGATTTTCTTTGGTATGGTAATTACCGCAGTAGTTGGATTAATTGCTGGTGGATTTGGTGTTGCTGATATGCCAGCATTACCTGCAGCAATCGTCTCTGTAGAATTTGATACTTCGGCTGTGTTTGCTTTTGTTGGTGGTATGGACGACTTGTTTGCACATCCTCAAGCATTTTTAATCATCTTTACTTTCTTGTTTGTTGATTTCTTTGATACAGCTGGAACACTTGTTGCTGTTGCAAATCGTACAAACTTAGTAGATGAAGAGGGTAACTTAGAACGTGTTGAAAAAGCATTGATGGCTGATGCTGTAGGTACCATTGCTGGAGCAAGTTTAGGTACTTCTACTGTCACATCTTATATTGAGTCTGCAAGTGGTGTTGAAGTTGGAGGTCGTACAGGTCTTACTGCTGTTACTACTGCAGTATTATTTATCCTTGCTATCTTCTTTGCTCCACTTTTAGCGATTGTTACAGGTATCGTTACTGCACCTGCACTTATTGTTGTTGGTATCTTAATGGCACAACAATTAGGTGGTATTGATTGGAGTGACTTTGTGTATGCTTCAAGTAGCTTTATGGCTGTCATTACAATGATCTTAGCATACTCTATTTCTGATGGTATTGCTGTTGGATTTATTACATATGTAGTCGCGTCCATTGCTGCTAAGCGAACCAAAGAGATTCATCCAATTGTTTGGGTTCTCTTACCAATCTTTGTGTTGCATTACATTTTAAAATAATAAATTAAAGCGGATCGCATCCGCTTTTTTAAAAACTTGGAGGTCATATGAAAATAATTAAAGAAGGATACACATACGATGATGTTTTGCTTGTTCCCTCATACTCTGAAGTGGTACCTGCTCATGTCGATATATCCGTTTCATTATCTAGTCACATTCAGCTAAATATTCCTATCACATCAGCGGCGATGGACACAGTCACAGAAAGTGAGTTAGCCATTAAACTTGCTAGCTTAGGTGGTTTGGGTTTTATTCATAAAAACATGAGCATTACTGAGCAAGCTGATATGGTTAAAAAAGTTAAGCAAACAACGATTGATCAGAAATATACTTGTGCCGCAACAGATAAAAATAAACGTTTACTTGTTGGAGCTGCGGTAGGTGTTAGTGAGGATACTTTAGATAGAGTGGATGCACTAGTGAAAGCCGAAGTTGATGTTATCGCTGTAGATAGTGCTCATGGTCACTCTAAAGGTGTAATTGATACAATCACTCAACTTCGCCAACGTTATCCACTGCTAGACATTGTAGGTGGTAATATCGTAACTGCACAAGCTGCTTTAGATTTAATACAAGCAGGAGCGTCGATTTTAAAAGTAGGTGTTGGTCCAGGTTCAATATGTACTACACGTGTTGTTAGTGGAGTTGGTGTTCCACAACTTACGGCCATTATGGATGTGGTAAAGATTGCAAAAGCACACAATGTATCTATCATTGCTGATGGTGGTATTAAACAATCAGGTGATATTGTAAAAGCACTTGGTGCAGGTGCAGATGCAATTATGCTAGGTAATCTTTTTGCAGGGACATTAGAAACTCCAGGTGAAGTGTTTGAGTTAGATAATAAAAAAGTAAAAGCATATGTAGGGATGGGATCACTAATTGCGATGCAAAAGGGATCAAGCGATCGTTATTTTCAAGGTGGAATTAATGAGTTAAGTAAACTAGTTCCTGAGGGTATTGAAGGAATTGTTCCTTATAAAGGATCACTTGATGATGTTGTTTATCAAATGATGGGTGGATTGCGTTCTGGTATGGGGTATTGTGGTTGTAAAAATGTGCAACAATTACAAAAAGATGCTCAGTTTGTCATTATTAGTGGTAGTGGTTTAATTGAATCACATCCACACGATCTTGTGATGGTTAAGGAGGCACCTAACTATCATGGTCGATAAAATACTCGTCGTTGATTTTGGTAGTCAATCCAACCAACTTATCGCACGTCGATTGCGAGAACATCATGTATTGAGTGAGTTAGTCTCATATGAAAATTTAATGTCGACATTAGAAAATGATCCACATGTAAAAGGATTAGTATTTTCAGGTGGCCCTAATAGTGTGTATGAAGAAGATGCTCCTTTTATTGACAGTAAAGTATATCAATTAGGTATACCAATTTTAGGTATATGTTATGGTATGCAAATGATGGTGACACAGTTTGATGGGCAAGTAAGAAAAGACAAAAACCACGAGTATGGAAAAGTTTCTTTAACTATCCTAGATGATAATGATTTAAGCAAAGACACACCAAAACAACAAATTGTATGGATGTCTCATCAAGATCAAGTTGTGAAGTTACCATTAGATTTTGATAATCTTGCTCAATCAAAAACGTGTCACGTAGCGATGATTAAACACAAAGAAAAACCATTTTATGGTGTGCAATTTCACCCTGAGTTAACTCATAGTGAGCATGGTAATACGATGTTAAAAAACTTTGCGTTTAATGTGTGTCATGTTACAAACCTGTGGAAGTTGGATGATTTTATTAATGATCAAGTTGAAAGCATACGAAATAAAGTAAAAAATGATCGAGTGTTATTGGGTCTTTCAGGTGGCGTAGATAGTTCAGTTGTAGCGCTATTGCTTAGAAAAGCCATTGGTTCACAATTGGTTTGTATGTTTATTGATCATGGATTATTAAGAGAAAATGAAGCAGAACAAGTAAAAGAAGTGTTTGAGAAAAAGCATCAGTTACAACTGCATGTAATCGATGCAAAAAACGAGTTTTATGATAAATTACAAAATGTTAGTGATCCTGAAGCTAAACGCAAAATAATAGGAGAAACTTTTATTCGAGTGTTTGAAAGAGAATCAAAAAAGTTTAAAAACATTCGCTACTTAGCACAAGGTACATTGTATACAGATGTTGTTGAATCGGGAACTCAAACAGCACAAACTATAAAAAGTCATCATAATGTAGGAGGACTTCCTCAGGATATTGACTTTGAGTTGATTGAGCCATTAAACATGTTGTTTAAAGATGAAGTACGTTTAGTAGGTAAACAATTAAAACTAGATGAAACTATATTGCATCGTCAACCATTTCCAGGACCTGGTATTGGTATACGAATCATGGGTGAAATCACATTGGAAAAAGTTAGAATTGTTCAACAAAGTGATACTATCTTTCATGCAATTCTTAATGAAACAGGGTTAAACAAACACATATGGCAAGCCTTTACCGTATGCACCAACACAAAAACAGTTGGTGTCATGGGTGATATGCGAACATATGCATACACACTAGCATTACGTGCAATAACTTCCATTGATGGTATTAGTGCGGATGTTGCGGATATACCGATGAGTGTTCTAAAAAGAATTTCTTCAGAAATTATCAATCAAATACCACAGGTCAATCGTGTCGTGTATGATGTCACAACCAAACCACCCGCTACAATAGAATGGGAGTAGAGAAGAAAAGGGTGAAGGATTCTATAATTTTTCACCGATTGCAGCTTTTTTCAGAATATCAAATAGAGATTCTCTTGTTGCTTAAATTCAACTTAGAAGGACGTAACGCAGGAACAATTAATTGATTGTGATAGCAAAAAATTACATGAAATGTTAAAATAAATAAGAAGGGATTTCAGTCATATGGAAATAATTAAGAATGAATTGAATAATCTGGTGAACAAGTACTCTGCGAGTCGTTCTTTTTATATGGACAAGTCCTCGAAATATAATGAGTTATCCTGCAGAAATGAATTAATTGATCCACTGTTATCAATACTAGGGTGGGATATAGCTAATAAGAGAAGCAAGGCTCCCCAATATCGTGAAGTGATTGTAGAAAATAATGTAAATCAAACTGATCGTCCAGATTATTCACTAACTTTAAATGGAGTAACGAAAATATTTGTTGAAGCAAAAAAACCATCAGTAAATATTGACCTGGAACCTGATCCTGCCTTTCAAATCAGAAGATATGGTTGGAATGCCGGCCATAAAGCAGGGGTTTTAACAAATTTTGAGTATCTGATAATATATGATACAACATTACCTCCTAAGGCATCAGATACTACTGCTGTAGCAAGATTCAAAAAGTATCATTACACTGAGTATGTTGAGAGATCTGATGAAATTTTTGAACTTCTTTCTAGAGAGTCTGTGTATAGCGGTCGATTTGATAAATTTACTAATGAGGTGATTATTGAGAAGGCACGTGACATTGTGACGATTGATGCTTTTTTCTTGTCTCAAATTAATCATTGGAGATTAACTATAAGCAATCATTTATATAATATTGGTAGCAGATATAGAAATTTGGACATCATTAATGATGTTTCTCAAGAATTCATTAACCAAATTGTTTTTTTGAGGATATGCGAAGACAGAAGATTACCTTTATATCATCGTTTGTATGATTCAACTAAAGAACAAAGTGAAATTAGAGAAAAGCTTCATTCTTTATTGAAAGAGGCTGACCAGCTGTACAACTCCGGATTGTTTAAAAATAACTCAATTGTCTATGATTTGAGTGATGATCTATTGATGTCAATTGTTACAGATCTTTACTACCCAAAGAGTCCTTATCTTTTTAATATTATTGAGCCACACATTCTTGGCAGAATTTATGAGAATTTTCTTACTGAACGACTTGTTCTAGACAATAACAAAATTATTCTAAGCAAGAAAAATGAGTATAAAGACAAGTCGGTCATCACTACACCTCTAGAAATAGTGAAGTATATGGTTAAGACTTCCTTGGATTCTTTATGCATTGGCAAGAATCCAAATGAAATTCTTAATCTAAAAATAGCTGATATAGCGTGTGGATCGGGAATTTTCTTAGAATCAGCCTTTGATTATTTAGTCAAATATTGTGTTGACTGGTATTTATCCAATAATCCATCCTATCTATTGGAGATGGAAAATGGAGAGAAAAAACTTCCTTATAGCGATAAAAGAGATATATTGTTGAATTGTATCTTTGGTGTAGATATTGATATTCATGCAGTAGAAGTTGCAAGATTTTCACTTTTAGTAAAATTAATTGAAGGGGAAACTGAGCCGTCGGTATTTGAATCTAGGCCAATTCTTCCCTATTTGTCGGATAACATTCAATGTGGCAATTCTTTAGTTTCAAATGATAACCTTAGTATTAGAATACCTATTGAAACAAAAGTTGAAATATCACCATATGATTGGAGAAATATAAATGGTGGAAATAAATTCAACCTGATACTTGGTAATCCGCCATATGTGAGTACAGAAGGAATGATAAGTCTATTGCCAAAAGAAGAGTTCGATGTTTATAAGTCGGAATATATATCTTCGGAGAAACAGTTTGACAAGTATTTCATTTTTCTTGAAAAAGGCATCTCACTTTTAAGTACAAATGGAATATTAACCTATATAGTTCCAAACAAGTTTTCAAAGATTAAGTCAGCAAAAGCCTTAAGAAAGATAATTAGTGACAATAAATATCTTGTGGAATTTAATGATTTTGGATCGTTACAGATGTTTGAAGATAAAACCGTATATAGTTCCATTTTGGTATTAAGAAAAGGGACTAATTCTAAATTCGTGTATTCTGATGTTAAAACAACAACTGCTCTTTGGTCTGAAGAGTTTGTTGAGAGAGTGGAGTTTGATAGCGAGTATATTGATGAAAATCCCTGGAAACTGACTGCTGATAATCAACTACTTAAATTGATATCAGATCTTGAAGAAAAAGGGGTAAAGTTATCTAATTATGTTGATTTTGTAAACGGAATTCAGACAAGTGGTGAAAAGACCAAGGCCTATTGGTTTTCGACAGACGAAATTATTTCTGAATCCGATGATAAATTTATTATAAAGAGAAGTAATCATGAATTTGAAATTGAAAAGAATATCCTCAAATCATATTTTAAGCCAATCAAGAAATCTGAAAAGAAGAATAACAGTTTTGACTTATTAAGTAGTAATAAGTATATTGTTTTTCCATACGATGAAAGTGGAACACTCATACCGATTCAGGTTATGAAAAGTGAGTATCTGGGAGCATATCATTTTTTGGAAAATAGTTATAGTCAATTGGTTCCAAAGCAAGTCACTTCTAGTGGAAAAAGGGATGTACCAAATTCGACAGAGGAAACATGGTATCAATATGGAAGAACACAGCATCTAACAACTTTTCTTAATCAGGAAAAATTAATCGTGGGGATTCTTAGTAAGGATCCAATGTACACATTTGATAATCAAAATATGCTTGTAGCAGCAGGTGGAACTGCAGGATATTGTGCAGTGCTGCTTAAACCTGAATCTCCTTACAGTTTGCAATTTATTCAAGCATGGTTGAATCATCCATTTACTGAAAAAATATTGAAATTGATTGGAAGTGATTTTGAAGGTGGTTTTGTTTCAAGAGGTACATATCAACTGAACAAACTTTACATTATAGACTTAGACATGTCAAAAGCGTCTGATAAATCAAAGCATGATGAAGTTACAAATATGGTATTGGACGTATATAAGATCAATGAACGCTTAATAAATGCTTCTAAGTCAGAAAGAAAAGTGCTGGAAGAAGAAAAAGATCGACTAATTGAGAGGATAAATTCGATTATTGGCGAACTTTATAGTAGTATATAAGAATAGGTGATAAAATGAAATTGAAAGAGAATAGCACTAATCAAAAGCTAAGAGGTATTTACTATACACCAAATCAACTTGCGAAAGCGATGGTTGAACTTTTTAGCGATGATAACACTATAAAAACGGTATTTGAACCAAGTTTTGGTGACGGAGTTTTTATCGACGCTATCTATAGTTCTAAATTATTCACCAAATTAGAAAAAATAGTAGCAGTTGAGATACAAGAAGAAGAGGTTACAAAAGTACAGCATACTTATCGAAATAATAATGTTATTTCTGTTCAACATGGAGACTTTTTTAAATACTATACAGAACATTACCAAATAGAAAAATATGATTTGATTGCTGGAAATCCACCCTACATTCGCTATCAATATTTAACGCCAGAGCAAAGGCAAATTCAGTCAGAAATACTGACTTCCCATGGTATGAAATCAAATAAATTGATAAACGCATGGGTAGGATTTGTTGTGGCTTGTGTCCAAATGCTATCAGAAAATGGAAAGATGATGCTTGTGTTACCTGCGGAACTGCTTCAAGTTGCATATGCTGAAGATTTACGGTTGTATCTTTCAGATCATTTTTCTGCAATAACTTTAATCACATTTTCAGAATTAGTTTTCCCTGACATTGAACAAGAAGTTCTTGTTTTTATCGGAGAAAAAGGAACGAAGGAAAAAGGGATTCGAATTTATGAAATGGATAATCTGGACATGTTTGATAACATTGATTACAGAGCAAATGGATTTCAAAAAATGTTACATGTTAAAGAGAAATGGACTAAATATTTCACTTCAAACGAAGAAATTTCATTAATCCAAAAGATTAAGTCAGATAAACGTTTTACAACTTTTGGAGACCTAGGCACAATTAATGTTGGAATCACTACCGGAAACAATAGTTATTTTACTGTGAATCAAGATACTATTGATAAGTACCAATTGAAGGATATTGCCTTGCCTTTGATTGGGCGAAGTTCACATGCTCATGGGATTAATTTTACACAGCAGGACTGGCAATTTAATATTGACAAAGGTGTAAGAGCATTTTTGTTATCTTTTGATGATAGAGATAAAAAAGAGTTTCCGCAATCATATAGAGACTATATTCAGTATGGTGAGGATAATGAACAGAACACAGGATATAAGTGTTCTATTAGAGATAGATGGTACGTTGTTCCATCAATTTGGGTTCCTGATGCGTTCTTTTTAAGAAGAAATAACTTGTATCCTAAGTTTGTATTGAATGAATGTAATGCGGTGTCGACGGATACTATGCATCGAATAAAGTTTAACGAAGATGTTGATCATCAATTGGTGCAATTGTCATACTACAATAGCATTTCATTTGCTTTTACTGAAATATGTGGCAGAAGTTATGGCGGTGGCGTACTTGAAATCCTTCCGTCTGAACTTTCAAAAGTAGTATTGCCAATTATTTCTGAGATAGATCAAAAAGTTAAGGATGATTTATTGAAGTTTGTTGATCAAAATATCAGAGAAAAAGATGATATTGAGAAGGTTCTCGATGTAGTCGATCAAAAAATTTTAGTGGATATTATTGGTATATCATCATTAGAATGTAGTAAATTTAGAAAAATATGGAAGAAACTTCAAGCAAGACGGTTAGGAAGAATGTAATTCCTTTATTGTCTTGTTTTTGAATAGGAGGGTAGAAGATGAAAGTAAATGAAATTTGTATTGAAAATTTTAGGAAAATTGGAGAGCCTACTTCATTTCAATTTGCAGAAGAAATGATTTTTGTTGGAAAGAATAACACTGGTAAAACATCGATTTCTGAGATTTTTAGAAAATTTCTTTCCCAAAGTGCCTCTTTTGTTATTGAAGACTTCAATTATAAAGCTTTCAATCATAACCTAATTAACTCACTCTTCGACCAATATTCTGTGATGGATAAAGATAATAAAGAGGTAGTTGATTTATTTTATAAAACTAACATAAACCTATTTCCAACAATAAGATTAGATATAGAATTGCTTATTGAAGATAGTGATGATTTCTCTGTTTTAAAACCCGTATTTTTTGAATTTGAAAACAATGAAAAAATTATAGTTTCGTGTCGATTTGAAATTGTTGAATTTAGGCATTTAATTAATGAATACTCAATTTATTTGAATAATGTAAATGTGGTCAACGAAACAATTAAACCTGAGGAGAAAAAAATAGAAAGTATTTCTTTATATGAGTTTCTTATTAGGAAGCTTAATGCATTTTATACAACAAATTATTATTCTACAAAAAAGGATAGTGTTGTTCTTAATAAGTTAGACTCAAAGTCGATTATAACAAATATATTCTATGTAGATCTGATAAACGCTAGAAGAGATGTAGATGATACTTCTGATCAAAAATCAAACAGAATTTCTCTTGCTTTATGGGACTATTTTACAAGAATGAAGAACAACTTACTTGATAGTGAAGATCACTTTAAAAATGCAAAAGATTCAATCAGGTCCAGTCTGGATCTTAATTATACAGATATTTTTAGTGATTTGATTACCAGTATAAAGACAGATATACTATTTTCTGAGGATGGTTTAGATGTTTCGATTTCTTCTGATTTTGAGATTGAATCAATCTTAAAGAATAATTCAAAGTTGAAGTATGTTTTAGGA
>CAYZMP010000053.1:0-10230 GCA_964479585.1 uncultured Erysipelothrix sp. | reverse complement strand
TTTGTTATGCCTGAAATTTCAATAACTTTCTTCTTGACTATTCATAGTTGGTCTCTTTTTTGAAAAGAAAATGACCTTACGGTCATTTTTATTTCACTGATCCTTCGACCATACCTTTAATAATATGTTTTTGTGCAATAATAAAGAAGATTAATACCGGAACAATTGCCATCAATATTGCAGTTAATAACAAGTCATACGATGTAACAAATGCTCCTGCAAAGTTACTTACAGCGAGTGGGATAGTTTGAACAGGCGTTCCCTTGCCTAATAACAGCATTGGCAATAAATAGTCATTCCAAATCCAAATCCCATTAAGTATTAAAACCGTAACATAAATTGGTTTTAAAATTGGTAGAACAATGTAGAAGAAAGTTTTAATTTTTCCACAACCATCAACATATGCGGCTTCTTCAATATCTAGAGGAATCGATTTAATAAATCCATGAAACAAGAAGATAGATAGGGAACTACCAAAGCCCATATAAGCAATAATGATTCCCGTATAGTTTCTTAGTAATGGAACACCAATAGTTCTTTGAACAATACTAAACCAACGAACAAGAGGAAACATAACTACTTGAAATGGTATAACCATTGCGGCAACAAACACCATAAAGATAAACATGGATGTTTTAGTTTTTGTACGAACAAGTACCCAAGCAGCCATCGCTGACGAGATTGTTATTCCCATTAAACTAAAGAAAGTAATGAACACTGAGTTAAATAAAGCTTGTCCATAACGAATATTTGGGTTGTTCCAAATCGTTGTGATGTTCGCCCATATATTGCCCCAGTTTTCTGGCATTGAAATTGGGTTTGTTAAAATTTCATTGTTGCTTTTAGCGGCATTAATAACGACGAGCATTAATGGGATTAGAAAGAATATTAATAATGCAATGGTTAAAAACTCAAAAAAGTAACGTGATTGTTTGGTTCTCATTATAGTTCAATCTCCTTTCTCTTAGAAAAATACACTTGAAGGAGTGAAAACACAACAAGAACAATAAAGAATATAATAGCTTTAGCTTGTGCTTGTGCTGTGTTTAATGATAGTGCGGAAGTGTTGTAAATGTTAAGTGCTAATAAACTAGTACCATTTACTATACGGTCCATAAAAATCGTAGCTGGTCCAACACCTACTAACGATACGTTAACATCAAACTGCTTAAATGAGTTAACTAATGTTAAAAACAGCGTAACTGTAAAAGCAGGTCTCACCATTGGAATAGTGATTGCTTTAAATCGTTGCCAAGTTGTTGCACCATCAATTTCTGCAGCTTCAATAAGATCTTTAGGAACATTTTGAAGTGCAGCAACATAAATCATCATAATATATCCAGCATATTGCCATGTACTAACAATTACCAAAGACATTAGTGCACCATTTGCACTTCGAAGGATAGATGTACTTAAAAAAGCAATATCTAAACTCAATCCAATTTCAACTAAGAAACGATTGAAAATAAATTGCCATAGGTAACCTAAGATTATTCCACCAATAATGTTCGGCAAGAAAAATCCTGCTCTATAATAGTTTTTACCTTTGATTTTTGATGTTACCAACAATGCTAAACTAAAAGCAATAATGTTTACTGCTACAATATTGAGCATTGTATACACGGAAGTTATCACTGTAGAATATAAAAACTGCACATCTTTAAATATCACTCGATAGTTATCAAGACCAACCCAATCGATTGAAGGTTGAGCTGATGCTGACCAGTTTGTAAATGAGTAATATAATCCTACAGAAAACGGAACTATTTGTACCATCAAAAATGCAATTAATGCCGGTGCAAGAAATAGCCAAAATACTATTTTCTGCTTTCGCTTTTCCTTATCCATATCTTTCCTCCCAATTATAGCAAGATAAGGGCAGATGTTAGTCTACCCTTTTCTTACTTAATATTTTTTGTTTGCTATTAGTTAGCGTATTCTTCTAGTGCTGCTTTGAATCTAGTATTGAATGTAGCTAAATCAATATCACCACTAGCTAGTAAGTTATAGATAGGACCTAAAGTATCATCACGGAACGCTCCACTATATGTGTATTGTAACCATGAGTAGATTTTTCCTTCTTGGTTCCATTCCATTACTGATTGTGATAATTGACCAGCTGGTTCTAAAGTAATGTTTGTAAATGCAGGAATCATACCAGCATCTTCAACCATGTACTTATGACCTAATTCATTGTAAACCATGAAGTCTAAGAAATCTTTTGCAGCTTGTGCATTTGCAGATTCTTTATTCACGACATACCATGCAGGTGCTCCAACGAAAATTCCATCAGTATCAGCTTTTTGTGATCCGTGAGGAGCAAAAGCCATATTAAATGTAGCATCTGTTAAGTTACCATCAATCCAGTTTCCTTGGTGAACAAATACTGCTTCTTGATTTAAGAATGCATTAACTTGCTCATCATATCCACCAGTTGTTAATACTGCGTTATCAGAATAGTCAAACAATAATTTAACCCAATCTGCATATTCGCTTAAACGTGTGTCATCAATGTCTCCACCTAACATTGCATCAACAACGCTCATATCTCCATAGTCAAGACCATTGGATAATAAGCTGTTGAAGTTATGGTGTGCTGTAACCCAGTACATACCAGGACCAGCTGTCATTGATACAACAGATTTAATTCCTAGCTCATCTTTCATGCCATCTAATTTTGCAAATGCTGCAACATATGCATCATAGTTTGTTAATGTAGCAGGATCGATTTCTGCTTGTTCTAGTAAATCAGCATTGTAAGCCATTCCCCAACCTTCAATGTTAACTGGGAAACCATAAACTTTTCCATCAACGATGAACTCTACATCAGTGTCATTTACCCAACGTTCGCCAGATAAATCAGCAGCAAGTAGTGCCCATTCGTTAAATGATTCAACACCATCAACCGGGAAGATTTCTGGCATTTGATCGGCAGCATAGTCAGAACGTAACATGTCACCTAGATCACAGGCGCCACCACCACAAGAAACAACGTTAACTTTAACACCTGTTTCTGCTTCATACGCTCTAGCATAAGCTTGTAATTGATCGTCAATTTCAGGCTTATTTTGTTTGAATGTAATTTCAATGGTTTCATCTCCACCATTGCCATTATCATCACCATCATCAGTAGTTCCACACGCTTGAAGTGAGAACACCAACATAAACATCGAAATAATAATTAAGAACTTTTTCATTTTTACCCTCCTTGTATATTATTCGCATCTTTATTGTAGATGTAAGCGGTTATCAATGTCAATTTTATAACGATGTAATCGTTTACATTTATACCTAAATTGAGTCAACGCGTGTATTTACTATGTGAACACTACGTGAACAGTTTCACTTGAAACCATAGAGTTTTATTTACTTTAATGGTAAAATAGACAAAAGGATGGTTAGTGATGAGTACAATTGAACAAGTTGCTCTTTTAGCAAAAGTTAGTGTGGCTACCGTTAGCCGTGTTGTTAACAATTCTGCCAAAGTATCAGAGAACACGCGCAATCGTGTTTTAGATGCCATTGAAAAATTAAATTATCAACCTAATGCATTTGGTACATACCTTAGAAAGATCAACTCAAACATGGTACTTATCTTATTGCACAGTGTCGATAATCCTTTCTTTGCGTTGACTGTACAAGGGATAGAAAAAGTAGCTCACGAACATGATTATAATGTCCTTATTGGAAACACTTACGGCGACTTAGATCGTGAACAACGATACATTAAAATGCTTAAAAACCACTTGCTTGATGGCGTCATTTTAATTTCAAACACATTACATAAAGATGATTTAAACAGGCTTTTTGAAAATTATCCAATCGTACAAGTTATTGAGTATATCCCTGAAGCTAAGGCCACTTTTTTTACCATCGACTTTTATGATGCTTCATGTAAAGTAATGGAGACGATGATAAGTAAAGGTCATAAAAACATAGCTTTTGTTCATACTGGATCATCAAGTATAATTTCTGCTAGAGAAAAGTATCGTGCTTATGTTGATGTGCTTAACAAACATAATTTGCCAATTATTACCCAGGAAATTGATGATTATTTATTTGGATACTCTTCTTCACGAACTTTGACTAAAAAAATCTTAAACAACACACCACAAGTTACTGCTTTTTTTACCACATCTGATTTAATTGCTATTGGAGTTATTGATGAAATAAAACAACAAAAAGGAAGACTACCTAATGACATTTATGTTAGTGGTTTTGATAATACTATCTTCTCAACCTTCAGCAACCCTTCTTTAACAACCGTCGATTTAGATAGCTTTAAACTAGGCATGAAAGCGATGGAAAATCTACTTGATCAAATACAAGCTGCTAAGGACATAAAAAAAGAAGCTATTGCTTCTTTTCAGAAATATTCAATAATTGAAAATCAATAATCAATCAATAATAATGATTGGATCACTACTACATTGAAGTTTGTTGTCTTTTACAACAACTTCTTTTTTATTGAATCGATTCGTGTATCGTCCATCCTTTAATGATACCTCAATGGTTTCGTCCACTTGATTTACGTTACATAAAATCACAGCCGTAGTATCTGCATTTTTGTATTCAATATGGAGCACATCCACTTGATGATCAAACACATGATAATGAGTATATTCGCTGAATATTGGTTGTTTCTTCAAATGAATAAGTGTCTTAAGTTGTTCAATCCATTCTATATCGTAGGTTGTCCAATCAATAGGATCACGGTTAAATAAATCAGGCAAATGATCTGTCAATGTTTCAATTCCACCGTTGATGAATGCTACACCTTTGAGCATAAAACCAGCAGCAATCCAGTTTTTCGTTTTATTGACATCATTGGTACGTTTCATTAATCGCATTTGATCATGATTTTCAAAGGCTCTAGCCTTTAAGTAGTTTGTAGGATAAATCATTTCTTGTAGTTGTAAGCGATCAATGTATTTTGATAAAGAAACTTCTCCACGACAATACTGTTCAAACTCTTCATAAATATCATAATCATATGTTATATCAAATGCTTGAAACACTTCACTATCACTATGTACATCAAATCCAAACTCACGCATTTCTTTTACAAACTCTTTATGCACAGATTCAGCTAACCAAATAAATTCTGGATTAATTTCTGCCACTCTTTTACGCGCTTCAAGCCAAAAATCTACAGGCACTAGTGAGGCTACATCACAACGAAATCCATCTACACCAAGCTTTACCCAATACTCAAGGTTATAAATCATCACATCCCATAAAGGTTTGTGTGTATAATCCAAATCTGTAATATCAGACCAGTCTCCAACACGATTGGCAAAATTTCCTTGCTCATTGCGATAATAATACTCTGGATGTTCTTTTAACCATGGATGATCTTTGCTTGTATGATTAAATACAATATCAATCATCACTTTTAGTTTTTTAGCATGCGCTTTGTTTATTAACGATTTAAAATCTTCTAAAGTTCCTAATTCTGGATTAATTCCATAAAAATCTGATATTGAGTAAGGACTTCCTTGTTTGCCTTTTCTTGCTTTTTCTCCAATAGGATGAATAGGAAGTAAGTACAATATATCAATCCCAAGATCAACAAGACGATCGATATGACTTTCTACTCCTTTAAATGTTCCTTCTACACTAAAATTACGATGATAACATTGATAGATGATTTGATGAGTAAGTTTTTTAGACGTATCTTTTGCCATGTTATTTTGTTATCGCCTTTTCTGTTTCTTTATCAAAAAATCTTAATTTTGTTGTTTCCATCGATAATTGAATAGTGTCATGCATTTTAACATTCACTCGAGCAGGCACTTTCGCTAATATTGGTTGATCAAAAAATTTACCATGTAAAATACTCTCATGCCCTAATAGCTCACTTACTTCGACATAAAAATCAAATGGTGTATCAGGAAATGCTTCCGCAACAATACCTTCATAATGAATATCTTCAGGACGAATACCTAAAACAACTTCTTTGTTTTGATATGGTCTTAAATCTTCTAAGTACATTTCAGGAATTGTAAACGATTTGTTTTTAACATGGAACTTACCTTCACTATATGTTCCATAAACAAAGTTCATGGCTGGTGATCCAATGAAATTAGCCACAAACATGTTTTCTGGTTTATCGTAAACTTGCTTTGGTGAACCAATTTGTTGGATGTATCCATCTTTCATAATAACAATACGATCAGCCATCGTCATTGCTTCTGTTTGATCATGGGTAACATACACTGTTGTTGTTTCAATCCGATCATGCAATTTAATAATTTCCGAACGCATTTGAACACGTAATTTCGCATCAAGATTACTCAATGGCTCATCCATTAAGAATACTTTAGCATTACGAACAATAGCACGACCTAAAGCAACACGTTGACGTTGCCCACCTGATAATGCTTTTGGCTTTCTTTTTAAATATGGCTCAATCTCTAAAATTTTCGCAGCTTCTTTAACACGACGATCAATTTCATCTTTTGGCATCTTCTTAAGTTTTAAACCAAACGCCATATTATCGTAAACAGTCATGTGTGGATAAAGAGCATATGATTGGAAAACCATCGCAATATCACGATCTTTTGGTTGCACATTGTTTACTAAGCGATCACCAATGTATAGTTCACCTGAACTAATGTCTTCTAATCCAGCAATCATTCGTAGAGTTGTGGATTTCCCACAACCTGATGGTCCAACTAATACAATGAATTCTCTATCTTGAACATCAAGATTAAAGTCAAACACCGCTTGAACATTGTTATCATAAATTTTGTTAATGCCTCTTAAACTAAGTTTTACATTTGAATTTGTCATAAAATCACCTCTGAATCCATTATATCAGAGGTGATTATCTTTAATTTGTGCATAATGCACAAATCTACTTAATATTATGTTGTAATACTTGCCACGTTTTAAATAGCCTCGCGTTATCAAAATCACGTATGTCCAACTGTGATTGTTCAATAAACTTATTTAGTCGATAAGAAAATGTATTTCGATGCACATAAAGTGCATCCGCTGCTTTAATGGCATTACAACCATGATCAATAAACGCCTGTGCAGTAGCAATGTTTTCAAAAGAAATCTGTCTAAAGATTTCGTTCATATTATTTACTATGGTGTACTTTTGAGTTAGTAACTCCAACGCCATAGCATCTACAAGTGCAAAAACTTGATTTGAATGATACGTTTTTATAAAATCTAATGCTACATAAAGTAGTTGATTTTCTTTGTAACCAATAACCCCTGTTAGAGCATATCCTTGATCTTCTAAAAAGGATTGCATTGTTTTTACTAATGAAAGTTCATCATGTAAAATCGTTAGAATACCATGTTGTGATGATGTCATCGCTAAATCATAATCACTAAATATTTCTTGACATAGATGTTCAAGAAGATTGGTGTCTACGAACGATTGAATATGAAAAGCCATCACTTTTTTCACTTATTACACCTCAACGATAACACATTGATAAGGTCTTAGTGTTTCACTTATCTCAGTATAGTTATTTACAACAATGGAATCTTTATTAATATCTTGTAAAAAATCAACATGTTTATTTGAGAAATTCGCTATAACCATCAACTTATGATTATTGTTGTATCGTGTAAACACAAAGAGTTGTGGATGGTCTTGATAAAGCAGTGTGTAGTCACCATAAATTAAAACATCACTGTACTTAGAGTGTAATCTTAGTTGAATCATCGACTGATACATGCTAAAGATGGAAGTCGGATCATCCATTTGTTTTTTTACATTAATCTCTTTATAATTTCCCACCACTTTTTGATGAGGACTATGTTCACTAAAACCTGCATACAATGAATCATCCCATTGCATTGGTGTTCTTGCATTATCACGAGATGTTCTTTGTAAGTGTCGCAAAATTTGCTCGTTGCTCATTCTACTTTTTGCATCTTTAACAAAATTACGTACCCATACATCACGATAATCATCCACGGATGAATAATCAACATTTGTCATTCCTATTTCTTCACCATTGTAAATAAACGGTGTTCCTGGTAATGATAGTAAAATCATCCCAAGCATTTTTCCTGATGATTTAAAATGATTGGTTGGATCTCCATAGTGAGACATTACTCGAGGATGGTCATGATTTAACCAATAGTGCGGAATCCATACATTGTCTTTTGAATCATTAATCCAACGTGATAACGTTTGCTTTAATCCCACGACATCAACAGATAACTCCCCAACGGTTTTTCCCATATCATCACGAGCTGGTTTATGCCAACAATGATCAAAGTTAAACACCATATTAAACCCTTTGCTTTGATAACCGGCATAACGAACTGCATCTTTAATGTTAGCACCACCGCCTACCTCACCAACCGTTACACAATCATAATGTTGTAAAACATCATCGTGAAACTCTGCTAAGTAATCAAACAAACGATCACGATTAGAAAACTTACCCCAATCTTGAGCATAACCTAAATGATCTACCTTCATCGTAGAGTCCTCAAACGATAAATCTTTTGCTAAGTGAGCGACTGCATCTATTCGAAAACCATCGACACCTAAATCTAACCACCACTTCGCCATGTTTTTCATTGCTTGACGAAGTTGTGTATTCTCCCAGTTTAAATCAGGCATTTTATCAGAGAATATCTTCATGTAATATTGATTGGTTCTCTCATCATAATTCCAACAAGAGCCTTCAAAAAATGAAGCCCAATTAGTTGGTGGATGTAACTCATTGTTTTTATCTAACTTCCCATCTTGCCAAATATACCAATCACGTTTATCATTTGTTTTATTTTTTCTAGACTCGATAAACCAAGGATGTTCATCAGATGTTTGGTTCATTACTAAATCTAATATGACTTTGATATTTTTTGAGTGTGCCTGGTGTATCAACTCTTTCGCATCATCTAGTGTTCCAAAAAGAGGATCTACATCATAAAAGTCACTAACATCATACCCATTATCATCCATAGGAGAACGATAAAATGGACAAATCCATACTAGATTTACCCCAAGTTTTTCAATATAATCAAGCTTTTGTATGATACCCTTTAAATCACCAATACCATCGTTGTTGCTATCGTAAAATGAACGTGGATAAATTTGATATCCTACCGATTGCTGCCACCACTTTTTTTCCATACTAACCTCGAATCTTTTTGTTTTAATCTCATTGTAAACGCTAACACCAACCATTTCAACAAAAAGAGGCTATTGATTTTCCAACAACCTCTATAAGTTATTTACTGTTTTGCTTCAATCGCAAGTGCAAATGCACCCATAATTCCTGATTGATCTTTCAACCCCGGAGCTACAATGTAGTTAGATAAATCATCCAGAAGTGGGCTTTTAATGTAACCATTTAACAATTGATTTGTATATTTATAAATCATATCAAACAAGTGCTCTTGATTCATGACTCCTCCACCTAATATTATTTTCTCAGGTGAAACAGTATAAATAGCACTTACACATGCTTGAGCTAAATAATAAGCTTCTACATCCCATGCTCGATGATCTGCTGTAAGTAAGTTCGCTTTAATTCCCCAACGCTTCTCAATTGCTGGACCACTTGCCATCCCTTCTAAACAAGCACCATGATATGGACAAACCCCTTCAAAATCATCATCAGAATGATTCACCACCATGATATGACCTGCCTCTGGATGCATCATACCATGTACCATTTTCTTATTAACGATAACACCAGCTCCAATACCTGTACCTACTGTGTAGTAGACTACATTTTCTAACCCTTGCGCTGCTCCATAATTTAGTTCTCCAAGAGCAGCAGCATTAACATCCGTATCAAATCCTACAGGTATTTTATATCGCTCTTCTAGTTCACTCGCAAATGGTGTCCATGCCCAACCAGGTTTAGGAGTCGTTGTAAAATAACCGTATGTTTCACTTTCTTTGTTTAAATCAATGGGCCCAAAACTAGCGACTCCAATAGCATCCATTTCAAACTGATCAAAAAAAGCATACACTTGATCAAGTGTTTGTTTTGGTGTTGTGGTTGCAATAGTTATGGATTGTAATACATTTCTACTCCCATCTAAAAGAGCACACACAAACTTAGTTCCACCAGCCTCAATACATCCAATTTTCATTTTTTATCTCCTCTATTATGATTTAAAATAAACTTCGTTAACTCTATTATACAACAAGTCAAATCTTAGTTCATCACTTTATTCATTTAAAGGATCCTGAATTCTTTTTGTAACTTCTGTTTTTGGAATAAAACAGAAATAAGTTTA
>CAYZMP010000052.1:0-10254 GCA_964479585.1 uncultured Erysipelothrix sp. | reverse complement strand
TATGAAAGGAGCGTATGATTTTTATGACCCTTAAGGTACATAATCATCATACAAGAATACGATGAACAACATGCAAGCCCCACGGGGAACAAACGATATTTTTGATGAAACAATGCGAAGTTGGGAAATGATTGAAGATGTGATTCGACAATTTATGTCGGTGTATCATATTTCTAAAATGGCAACCCCTGTTTTTGAACATACGGAAGTGTTTTTAAAAAACAACGATGCCAGTGATGTTGTAAACAAAGAAATGTATACCTTTTTAGATAAAGGGGGACGATCATTAACACTGCGTCCTGAAGGAACTGCTGGTTTAATACGTGCTGTAGCCCAACATAAGCTTTATAATAGCCCTGAAGGACTTATTAAGTATTATTATCTAGGTCCAAACTTTCGCTATGAGCGACCTCAAAAAGGGCGGATGCGCATCCACCACCAATGTGGTGTGGAATACATTGGTGCTAAAAACCCAATCGTTGATGCAGAAGTGATTCATTTAGGGGTACAACTTTTACAAGCTATTGGTATTGATCAGTTTACGGTACACATTAATACACTAGGAGATAGTATTAGTAGAGAAAACTATCGTGAAGCTTTAAAAGAACATTTCAAAGATCATGTATCGACACTATGCACTGATTGTCAACGTCGCTATGATCAAAATCCACTAAGGATTTTAGATTGTAAAGTCGATCAAGAGCATCCTTCATTTACTTCATTACCAACATTATCGGATTCTTTAAATCAAACAAGCAAAGATTACTTTCAAGCCGTTATTAACCAGCTTGAATCTTTAGGAGTACCGGTAGTCATTAGTGAAAAACTTGTTCGTGGTTTGGATTATTACACCGATACAGTCTTTGAAATTATTGGTGATGAAGATGTTATGGGGGCACAAGCTACTTTGCTTGGTGGTGGACGATACGATGGCTTATTAGAAGCAATGGGTGGACCTTCACAAAGTGGTATTGGATTTGGTATGGGTATTGAACGATTATTAGTTGCTGCTGAAGCGATGAAAATAACCTTTGATAATCAAGACAGTGTTGATGTGTATGTTTTACCACTTGATCATCAACTAAGCTATGCTCATCAAATAGCAACCTTGCTTCGTCAACATGGTTATGTGGTGGAAATGGATTATGCCTCACGTTCCATGAAGTCTCAATTTAAAAGTGTTGATCGTCTTAATGCCAAAGTTATGATTTTTATTGGAGAAAAAGAAGTAAACAAGCATGTTGTAAACATTAAAGAAGTTAATAGTCAATACCAACAAGAAGTATCTGTTGATCAATTAATAGAAACCATGGATAAACTTTTTGAAAAGGAGCATCACTTTCATGATTAATCGCGAAAAATTTAACATCGACTACACATTACAAGATATTCACACTACCATTACCATTTTAGGATGGGTAAGCAAACGTCGAAACTTTGGTGATTTGGTGTTTATGGATATACGTGATCGTAGTGGCATTATGCAAGTAGTCTTTAATCAAGAACATGCCCACTTAGCCAAAGACATTAAAAATGAGTATGTCGTAAAGATAGTTGGTACTTTAGAAAAAAGACAAGATGTTAATGAAAATATACCAACGGGACAACTTGAAGTTATTGTTAGCCAATGTGAGGTAGTGTCTAAAGCCAATCAAACACCGATGATTATTGCGGATAAAACCGATGCGTTAGAAGAAGTTCGATTAAAGTATCGCTACTTAGACTTGCGTCGTCCAATTATGCAAGATCGACTGATAACACGTGCAAAAGTTGTGCGTGCGATTCGTAATTACTTAGATGATCAAGGGTTTATTGATGTGGAAACACCACTTTTAACCAAATCAACCCCAGAAGGTTCACGTGAATATTTAGTACCATCTCGTGTACATCCTGGAGAGTTTTATGCCTTAGCACAATCCCCACAAATTTTTAAGCAAATGCTTATGATTGCAGGATTTGAAAGGTATTATCAAATTTCTCGTTGTTTTAGAGATGAAGATTTACGAGCGGATCGTCAACTTGATTTTACCCAAGTGGATATTGAAGCGTCCTTTATGGATAGTGATCATTTATTTACTCATATGGAAAAAATGATGCAAAAGGTTGTGTTAGAAGCAAACAACCAAGAGTTAAGTATTCCTTTTGAGCGTTTAACCTTTAAAGAGGCAATGAACAATTATGGGACTGATAAACCAGATACACGATATCAAATGAAACTAATGGATGCATCTGACTTGTTTAACGATGTCGATTTTCCTTTGTTTAATGAGGTGTTAGGTAGTGGTGGCGTAATTAAAGCAGTTAAGGTAGAAAACGCCACTGATTTTTCACGCAAGAAAATAGATAAGCTAACTGAACTTGTTAAAAAGTATGGTGCAAAATCACTTGTTGTATTAAAAGTCACTAACAATGAACTTGTTGGTTCCATTAAGAAGTTTATCGATGAAGATAAACAAAAGCAAATCATGGAAGTATTCGACGCACAAGAAAACGATGCGCTATGTTTTGTGGCAGACCAGTGGGAGAAGGCGTGTGTTGGTGCAGGTGCACTACGTAGTCATGTTGCTAATGAAACACTAACACTAGATCCAACACAGTTTAATTTTGTGTGGGTTGTGGATATGCCAATGTTTGAATGTGATGAACAAGAAAATCGTTTAGTTGCACGTCATCATCCTTTTACTTCACCAAAATTAGAGTACATTGATTCCTTAAAAGACAAACCTCTAGAAGCGATTGCCAATGCGTATGATTTAGTGTGCAATGGTTATGAAGTAGCAGGTGGTTCTCAACGTATCCATGACAACACGCTTCAACAACAAGTGTTTGAGCTCATTGGCTTTAGTGAACAAGACATTCAAAATCGTTTTGGATTCTTTATTGAAGCATTTAATTATGGTACACCACCGCATGGTGGAATTGCTTTTGGATTAGATCGTTTAGCGATGGTATTAGCAGGAGCAGAGAGCTTACGTGATGTCATTGCCTTTCCTAAAAATGCATCTGCACGCTGTCCTGTCACGCAAGGACCAAGTGAAGTGACACAAAAACAACTCGATGAGCTACACTTGCAAGTTGTTAAAAAGACAAAAGACTAACAACAATCAAAGGCAATAAGCTTTACGTGTTTTGTGGTACTTGCAAAAATATTCACAAAGAAAGTCGTGGTTTGATGTATTTGCAAACGCTTAAAATGTGATATAATGTAAACGACCCAAAAGGAATTATTATTTCCAACACTTTGATATAGGGAATCTGGACGTTGGTTGTGTGTGTGAATGCCTAATAAGATTAGGAATCCTAAATCACGATCACAGGATACCCACCTGGTAAAAACAGGGAATATATCAGCCCTTTTGGGTGTTATTGTGATAAAAAATAGAATGGAGCAACTTTATGACCGATTTTTGGGCAACGTTAATAAGTTTAATTGTAGGATTAGTAGTTGGGGGAGGACTTGGGTTTTACTTTACTCGTTCGTATATGATGAAGCAAATCAAAGATAACCCACCAATTAATGAGAAAATGATAAGGGCAATGTTTTTACAAATGGGACGTAAACCTTCAGAAGCTCAAATTCGACAAATCATGAAGAGCATGGAGCAAAACAAATAAAAGCAAACAAGGTCATAGAGAACTCTCTGACCTTTTTTTAAAGGAGGATGCATGAATCAACAAGTGATAAACTTTGGCATACTTGGTCCTGGAAAAATAGCACCACGCTTTGTAAAAGGGGCAAGCTTTGTCAGTGATGCTCATCTTTATGCAGTGTATGGTCGTAGTGAAGAAAAGGCGAAAGCCTTTGCTAAAAAACATAACATTTCAAAAGTACACACTACTCAACAGGAGTTGCTTGATGATCCAGAGGTGGATGCAATTTACATTGCAACTCCGATTATAGTGCATAAAGAGCAAATTATGGCCGCACTTCACGCTAATAAGCATGTGTTGTGTGAAAAGCCAATGCTAGTAACTAAAGAAGATATAATTGAGGCAAGTGAATTAGCTAAAAGCAAAGGTTTGCTGTTAATGGAAGCACAAAAAGTACCGTATATATCCACCACACAGTGGGTTAAACAAGCAATAAAAGACGACAAACTTGGTGAAGTTATGTATGTTGAAGCAAGCTATGGTTATGACGGTAGTAAATTTAATGATGATCATTGGGTATGGGATAAAGTTGGTGGTGGTGCGATGTGGGATGTTGGTGTTTATCCGATTTCCTTTTTTATGAGCATAGTAGAAGATGATCCAATACAATCGTTTTCTAAAGTTAGTAAACTGCATAAAAAAGGTGCTGATCGTTTTACTCATTTGCAAGTAAAAACTCAATCAGGAGTGGTAGGATCATTAAGTGCTAGTTTAGCTAATGATCAAGTAAACACTGCACGAGTGTATGGCACTAAAGGAATGATTCTTATTGAAAACTTTTGGAAATCCAATCAATTAACATTAGTACAAAATGATGGTGAAATTGATACGATTACCTTTGATGATCCAACTGATTTTGCACCATACATTGCACATGCTGTTGAGTGTATAAAAAAAGGACTAAGTTTTAGTCCTATTTACAATCAATATCATTGGTTAAAACAAATTGAGCTTATTTCATCCACGTAATTTTCCGTTCTTCTTTGTTTAGTAAGCGTTGTATGTTTTCATGATGACGAGCAATAACGATAATGGCAATCAATAAAAACGATGCACTATAAAGTAAGTTATCTTGTAAAACAAACAAAGCGATACTACTTACACTTACAAAGGTAATGGATGCTAAGGAAGCCATTTTAAACAGTTTTAACATGCCAAAGAATGTGATTAAAGCAATGATTAAAATAAGCAACCCATTGGTTTCTACAAAGAGTGTTAACCCTAATAGATACCCAGCGGCGGTAGAAACTGCTTTACCACCCTTAAAGCTTGCAAAGATAGGATAACAATGTCCTAAAGATGCGGCGATACCAGCATAGATAGCTGTGTTTTTATCCGTTAGCCATACGGTTAATAACATTGCCACTAGTGCTTTGGATAAATCAAGGGTCGCAACACTAAGTCCTGCCTTTTTTCCAAGGGTTCTTCCAGCGTTGCTTGCACCTAGATTTCCCGAGCCATGTTCGCGAATATCGACTTTGTAAAATGTTTTCCCAATAATTAATGACCAAGGTATCGATCCAAAGAGATACCCAAGTATTAAAGCCAAAAGTATATTCATATGTTCACCTCACCCTTATTTTATCACAAAGAGAAGGGTAATTCACAAATTGATTCGACTGACAAAGTATTTTCAAGCACACGTGCTTTTTGTATAATAGAAAAGGGTATAACGATGAGTAAAAACAACAACATGTACAATGAATCCAGCATTGAAATATTAGAGGGCTTAATTGCCGTTCGTAAGCGACCAGGAATGTACATCGGTTCTACCGATCAGCGTGGGTTGCATCATTTAGTGTGGGAGATTTTAGACAATGCTATAGATGAAGCACTGAATGGCTATGGCAACAACATTAAAGTGACGATTGAAAGTGATCGTGTTATTTGCATAGAAGATGAAGGACGAGGCATGCCTACTGGTAAACATGCTAGTGGTGTATCAACCTTAGAAGTTATCTTTTCAACCCTACATGCTGGTGGTAAGTTTTCAAGCACTGGAGGATACAAAACTAGTGGTGGTCTTCATGGTGTTGGGGCAAGTGTTGTTAATGCATTATCGAAATGGTTAGAAGTTACTGTCTATTACAACAATAAAATTGCGATGATGCGCTTTGAAGAAGGTGGGTCTAAACGCAGTAAACTAAAAGAGTTAGGCAACACCAATAAAACAGGAAGCATGGTTCGTTTTGAATTTGATGATAGTATTTTTACAAATGCGAAATTTGATTATGATGTTGTGGCTCAGCGATTAAAAGAAAGTGCGTATTTACTTGATGGGGTAGTGTTTAACTTAAGTGATAAGCGTACAACGAAAAGTGAAGTGTTTAAGTTTAAAGATGGTTTAAAAGCGTTTTGCATTGATGTCAATGAAAACAAAGAAGCTCTGCATGATCCTATCCTTATTAAAAAAATGGTCAATGAGATTCAAGTGGATGTAGCACTTCAATGGACCAACGCCTATCAAGAAGAGATTGTGTCGTTTGTTAATTTAGTACGTACTAAAGATGGTGGAAGTCATGAAGTTGGTTTAAAGAGTGCTCTAACTAAAGCAATTAATGAGTTTGCAAGAAAGAATAATTTATTAAAAGAAAAAGACAAAAACTTTGATGGTTCGGACATCCGTGAAGGATTAAGTGTTATTTTAGCGGTTCGTATACCAGAAAATATTTTGCAATTTGAAGGTCAAACCAAAGGAAAACTTGGAACTGTCGAAGCTAAAAGTGCGGTAGAAAATGCTGTCTATGAATCCTTGTATTTTGCCCTTGAAGAAAACCGTTATTTTTCGATCGAGCTTATTAAAAAAATACAAAAAGCGGTGTTAGTTAAAGAAGCTGCGAAAAAAGCAAGGGATGCGGCAAGAAAAGGGAAATCCAATGGTAAAGGATCTCGACTTCTTGCTGGTAAACTTTCTCCTGCCCAGCAAAAAAACAAACAACGTAATGAACTATTTTTAGTAGAGGGTGATTCAGCTGGTGGTAGTGCAAAACAAGGAAGAGATTCTAAGTTTCAAGCGATATTACCGTTACGAGGAAAAGTATTAAACACTCAAAAAGCATCGATTAATGATGTACTAAAAAATGAAGAGTTAAGTTCAATTATTTACACCATTGGAGCAGGTGTCGGACAAGAGTTTGAGGTTGAAGATTGTGCCTATGATAAAGTAGTAATTATGACAGATGCTGATACCGATGGTGCGCATATTCAAATCTTGTTATTAACCTTCTTTTATCGATACATGCGTCAACTATTTGATGTTAAGAAAATATATTTAGCACAACCACCACTATACAAAGTGTACAATGCAAAAGATATGGTGTATTGCTATAGTGAAGAAGAGCTAGCAAAGGCAAAAACAACAATAAAAAACTACAACATTCAACGATACAAAGGGTTAGGGGAAATGAACGCTGACCAACTTTGGGAAACAACCATGAATCCTGAAACACGTAAATTATTGTTGGTAAACATTGATGATGGACTAGTAGCCCAAAGGAAAGTATCGCTACTGATGGGAGATAAAGCATCCGCTCGTCGCGATTGGATTGACACCCATGTGTCCTTTACACTAGAAGAAAAGGAGCATAAACAATGAGCAACGAACATTTTTTAGTGGACATGCCCTTTGAACAATTGATTGAAGATCGTTTTGGTAAGTATGCCAAATACATTATTTTAGATCGTGCACTTCCTGATGTGCGAGATGGTTTAAAACCAGTTCAACGACGCATTTTATATGCAATGGCCATCGATGGTAATATACCTTCTAAGCCTTATCGTAAATCAGCTAAGACTGTTGGGTTAGTCATTGGTAACTATCATCCGCATGGTGATAGTAGTGTGTATGATGCGATGGTACGTATGTCACAACCTTGGAAAAACAACCATATCTTAGTGGATATGCAAGGTAATAATGGGTCTATTGATGATGATCCCGCTGCAGCAATGCGTTATACCGAAGCTCGTTTATCCGATTATGGGTATACACTTGTTAATGCAATTGATGAAAACACCGTTGATTTCATTGATAATTTTGATGATAGTGATGTTGAACCAACGGTATTACCAGCTTGGATTCCAAACTTGTTAGTCAATGGTGCAACAGGAATTGCAGCTGGCTATGCCACAAACATGCCACCACATAATTTAAGTGAAGTACTTAACGCACTTATTATGCGCTTGCATTATCCTGATGCATCGTTAGAGCAACTTATGGAAGTATTACCAGGACCTGATTTTCCTACGGGTGGATTAGCCATCAACAAAGAGGAGATGCGCAATTATTTTGAGAGTGGTAAAGGTAAAATAACCCTTCGAGCGAAAGTTGAAAGCATTTCTAAAAAAACATACCAACAACTTATCATTACGGAAATCCCATATGAAGTCATTAAATCAAATTTAGTACGTAAAATTGATGAGCTATGTGAAAGCAAAACCATGGAAGGGTTTGTCGATGTTCGAGATGAATCTGATCGAAATGGTTTAAAGATTGTTATTGATATTAAAGCAGATGCGGATATTGAAATAATGAAAGCCTTGTTGTTTAAACATACCGATGCACAAGTGTATTACAACGTTAACATGGTTGCCATCTTAAAAAGAGCACCAAAGCAAATGGGTTTGATTGAGTTACTAGATGGTATTTTAGCTCACCAAAAAGAAGTGCTAATTCGACAAAGTAAATCACGCATTGATAAGCTGCAAAAACGCATTCATGTTGTGGAAGGGTTAATTAAAGCGATTTCTGTGTTGGATGAAGTAATTGCTCTGATTCGTGCATCGAAAAATAAAGCTGATGCAAAACAAGCGCTAATCGATACTTTTGTCTTTAGTGAAGAACAAGCAGAAGCGATAGTATCTTTGCGTTTGTATCGTTTAACGAATACCGATATTGTCGCATTAAAAGAAGAATTTGCATTAGGTGTTAATCAAATGGATTATTATCAGTCCTTGCTTGATTCACCATCTCTTTTAGAGAGTGTCATCATTGAGCATTATAAAGAAATTAAAGAAAAGTATGGTAAAGATCGACTTACAACCTTAGTGGATGAGGTATGTGAAATTACCATAGAAAAAACACAACTAATGGCCAATGAACGTGTTTGGATTAGCGTAAGTGAAGATGGATACATAAAACGTGTTTCAATGCGTTCTGTCATGGCTTCAAGTGGTGATAGTGGCTACAAAGAAAATGATCGTCCTATTGGTGAGAGCGAATGTGATTTATTGGATACACTTCTGTTAATTTTATCCGATGGATCGTATGCGTATGTTCCTATTTATGAAATAAGTGAAGCAAAATACAAAGACATTGGCGAACATTTTAGTTCCATCATCAAACATGAATCCAATGTCAAAGTAATTGGTGGTTTTGTAGTTCATGATTTTGATACAAATATTGCTATTATGACTGTATCGAAAAAAGGGTTTATCAAGCAATCGATGGTGAAGGATTTTCAATTAACACGATACACCAAAACATCGATGGCGATGAAACTTGCCAAAGGTGATGAGATTGTGGCTACCTTTAGTGTTAAAGATAATCAAAACATAGCGTTATTAAGCAAACAAGGATTTATGGTCGTGTATCCACAAGATCAAGTACCAGTATCTTCTTTAAAAGCAAAAGGGGTTAAAGCTATGAACTTGACTGCTAAAGATAGTATTGTCGATGGAATACTATTGCATGACAATGATGAATATGTACTTTTAACAACGCACCAACAAACTCTTAAACGAATAAAGATAAGTGAACTACGCAGTGGTAATCGTCCATATAAAGGTGATCGTATTGCAAAACTTGTTAAGTCTAATCCTGCATATATGGTCTCTTGTTTTAGTGGTACAAGTTCAAGTGTGATTGATGTAATCAATGGAGAAAAAGCAAAACTGTGGTTTAAAGATGTTCCGATTAAATCCAAAGACACAACCTTTGCATCATCGCCACTTGAGAAAGAGTTTGTGTGTATTAAAGGCATTGATGTGCTTGATTATGTACAAACACCAATAAATAAACCTACACAGTCAACACCATCTTCAGACCAACAAGAACAAGAAGAAGACGACAACAAACACGTAGAACTTATGCAGTTTGAACTTAAGTAATTAGCACCTAGTGAAAGCTAGGTGTTTTTATTGATTAATATTACAACAAACATTGTGAAAATATTGACAAAGTAAGATGGCTTTTGTATAGTAAAGTTAACAGAGGGTACCATCATGAGACAATCTAAGCGTGATGTTTCTACAGAACATAAAGAAAAGGTTCATCAGCATAATATTCATGATCGATTAATAATCGTTGTGCTTGTTTTAAGTGGTGCTTTTTTAGCTTTTGTATTTTTAATTGGTTTTAATCAAGAATCTTTTTTACATGATCAGACAGAGACTACGATCGAACATAACTTTGATGATCAACAACATCCAAACAGTTCAAAAAGTGTCGTTTCTAATGTTTCAAATAAAGTGAATTCAAATGAAAACAATCAAATTGAAAGCATGTCTGATCCTGGCCATATTGGTTATTTATTGCTTACCTTAGGTATTGTTATATTGGGGCTTTGTTATTTAATTAAAAAGCCAAATGATAAAAAATAATTTGCA
>CAYZMP010000051.1:0-11312 GCA_964479585.1 uncultured Erysipelothrix sp. | reverse complement strand
ACAAGTTTGTACTTGTTTTTCCTATTTAGTTTTCAAAGATCCAAGTTGCTGCCACAATTGTTGCGATAACGCTCTTTTGTGGAGCTTTACTATAATACCAAAGGGTCAACTTAAAGTCAACCAAAAACACCTACTTTTTCAAAAGTTTTTTTAAAGAGTTTAACAGGCAAATTAAAACCGCTTATTATAGCGGTTTTTGAGCAATTTGCTGTTGGTACTCATCAAATAAATCCAATATCTTTTCGTGGTTAAACGGAAACTCTGCCTTTTTGATAATCTCGCTTAGTTCTTTCGTTGCTTCCTTTGATATATGAATAATATCTTCATCATAGTTCATACTAATTTGATGTTGTTCAAACTCATCTTCATCTAAAATATCAAAATGAAAGTCTGGATACACTTTTATGTCTAAATCTAAATCAATGTTTTTAATAGCTTCACCATCGAATATACTTGGTGTTGCAATATTGCAATAGTAATAAACACCACTTTTTCGTATCATCGATATGACGTTGTACCAACGATCATCATAAAAAAAGCATATTGCTGGTTCACGAGTAAACCATCGCCGTCCATCGGACTCTATGACCCACGTTTTATATGTAATCACTATCGTCTCATGTTCATCTGCTTTTAAAACATAACCTTTCGACCATGTACGATGCAATGATCCGTTGTATTTGTAACTTTGTATGTATACCATACTTTTTTCTTGTGGTTTTAGCTTTTTCATATGATGTTATTATACGGTTATTTTCGCTTAAGTTGCAAATGTAATCGTGGCAATAACAATCCAACAATTAAAAACGAGACAACTAGAGTAGCTCCCATATAACCGATATTATAGGTTATTGACCCAAGCAATGGCACTTCAAAATACAAGACACCACTAATAACATGACCAATAAAGCGAAGCACATTGACTACGATCACTCCTGAACTTAACCAAAACGTCTTTCCTTTATATGTAGGAAACTTCGCCGCAAAAGCATAAATACCAAATGCAAATATATAATCTAAAAACAATTGTGGCCAAGCAACAAAATACAATGTTGAAATAAACAGCTGTACTACTACTGATAGCATCGCGACAAACAATGCGTTTTTCAAGTTAAAATCATAACTTGCCACAACAAGCACAATTGTCGCAAGCCCGATAGTACCACCTTGAGGCATTGCGAAAAGTCCTGATGTTACTGCAATGTAATCCAACACTGCAAAGATTGCCAAATACATAGCCATACGTACTAGATCTCTGATATTCATAAAAAAACACCTCCAAGTTATGAGGCGTAAGGATTAAAAAAACAAGAACTCCCTACGCTAGTTTTATCTAGATCAGGTGATAAGGGTTATTTTCTCAGCATATTTGCTCCCCTGTTCACAAAAATAGTTTATCATATATAATAGAAAAGAAAAAGGAAAGGACACTTATGCATCAAACTATAGAAATTCCTGAAAATAAAATAGAAGCCTATGAGTTATTAGAAGCTCAGATACATGCCATTTTACAAGATGAAGACGATATCATTGCTAATTTAGCCAATGTGTCTGCTATTTTGAATGAATTTATGCGTGATATTAATTGGGTTGGTTTTTATCTTATTAAAAGCAACGACCTTGTTGTTGGACCATTTCAAGGGAAGGTCGCTTGTAGTAGAATTCCATTATATAAAGGAGTGTGTGGAAAAGCAGTGTATGATAAACAACTTGTTAACATGCCAAATGTTCACGAATTTGAAGGTCACATTGCATGTGATAGCGCAAGTAATAGTGAAATTGTGCTTCCACTTTTAAAAAATGATCAAGTGATTGGCGTGCTAGATATTGATTCTCCAATCTTTAATCGCTTTGATGATATAGATGAGCAACATTTGCAAAACATTGTATCCATGATCAATAAAAAACTACCCGATCAGTTCTAATCGGGTAGTTTTACCATTTTTTGGTGTGGTTCATGCTGATCAAGGTATGGATCTCCCTCTTTGATATACCCACATGAACGATAAAAATCAAGGGCATGAACTTGAGCAGACAACACTATTTTTTCCGCCATGTTGGCGATAGCAATCTTTTCAAGCTCATTCATAATAATGCGGCCATACCCTTTTTTACGAAAAGGTTTTTTAATTGCTAATCGACCAATATGAAACTCATTGGGTTGCGTATCTAGTGCAAAAACCCGGCCAACACCAATACAGTTCTCTTCTAAATATAGTGTGACATGCCAAGCGATTTCATCAATAAAGTCAAACTCATCGACAAATCCTTGTTCTTGTACAAACACTTCATGGCGCAAGTTTGCAGCATCATCAAAATCAACTTTTCCTTTATTAATTTTAATATTCATTGATTGTCACCTCTTTAATGGTTTCACTATTAATTAACGTTAATGTATTACTAGCAAGTGTCTTTTGTTTGCTCTTTCCTTTTTCAATTAATGTATTAAACCTTTGTGTCAGTGTTTGATAGTCGCTTTTATGATGCAAGAACTTTTGCCAAAAACTTACTCCATGTTCGACGCTTAATCCACCAGAAATATAAACTGGTGTGTTTTCATTGCTTAAACAATGAGAAAAAGGATAGCTGTCCACGCTTAATTCATTCAACACAAGTACGTATCCTTTAAGATCCACACACCCTTGCATCGGACTTTCTTTACCATTAGGAAAATGCAAAGGAATCTTTCGTGTAATAAAACGGGCATACTTACCTATTGCTAATACAGTATATAAAGGATGTCTTTTTTTGATAACATCATCTCTTAATAACATCGTATTAACTAATGGATCACTAGATGGCAAAGGATTGTTTGATTGACTAATACCTTTTCGAATACGGGCATAATCTTTACTGTCGACATCTTTATCCCACTGACTTGGTTCAATTTGAAATTGATTGGTTGAAAAACAGACAACAGTTCCTTCACTTGAAACAACAGATAAAAGAGCATCCAAAAAAGTAGTTGCTTGATTAATGGTTTGATCCCAATCATGTAGAAAACCATCAATAATGACAAGCATGCCTTTTTCAATCTTTAAATCTTTGAATGTTTCTATCCACTGTTGTTTATCAATCATAGCTTTACTCGATCACATTATGTTCTTCAAAGAACGCTTTTGTTTGACGATAGTCCATGTAACCTACAACCATCGCAACTCGCTCACCATCAACAAACACATACGTTGTTGGGGTTGCACTTGCTTCTAGCAAATGATCATTCACTAGTTGTTGCACATCGTCATTTTTATCTTTGTCTAACTCAACATAAGCCATCTCAAAGTCATAATTAGTAATTAACTCTTCTAACACTGGTTTGTATTGGATGCATGCACCACAAGTTGTTTGTCCAATAACAACAACAACTGTTGCATTATTATCTAACATGTCATTTACTTGTGCAGCACTTTTAAATGGCAACACTTCATCGCTATTAGAACACCCGACAAGCATTAAAAGCATTACACTTACTACAACTATTATTTTCTTCATACTACTCCTTATCATGAGCTAGTTTGCTCGCAGCAGCCGCTGCAACTGCTCCTACTATGTCATCTAAAAATGTATGGCATTCAACACTATGGTCTGCTCGGTTTAATTTTCCGATAATGCCTGGTTTCATTTTATCAATATAACCGAAGTTTGTTAACGCAATTGACCCGTATAAATTACAAATCCCATATGCTAGTACTTCATCAACACCGTATAAACCATCATCATTGGCAATGACTGCCTCAAGTTCTTTATTATCAAGTGTTTTTTGCTCTACTGCAACATCCAATGCGATTCCTGTATATATTGCGTGTTGTACTTCACGCTTGTTTAGCACACTATCCACATAATGAATTATTTTCTCACTAGTTAGTTCATCATGGTATTTTCGTTGTAAGAAATACACACATTCAATTATATCTTGTTTATTGACACCTCTACTTTTTAATAACGCTAATACTTTCTCCATTATTTTCTCCTTTGTTTATCTTTTCAACACATATTACATGATGTTCAATCATTTCACTAATATATTCAATGGACAATTCTTGATGTACACTATTTTTCGTTAAACATGCAATCATAGCCGCAGCTACGCTCATTTTTAATGCCCTTATTTTATCATAGGTGTCTTTAAAAGCAACAAACGATGCAAGCATTGCATCACCTGCACCTACCGCATTAACCACATCGATGTGTGGATGTTTTATTGTAAAAGTTTGATTATCATTAAAATACATCGCTCCATCCTCTCCTAAAGTTAATAACACCTCTTTAACGCCTTGATTTAAGAAATAATTGCCAATTTTAACTAAGTCTTGTTTGTTTTTGTAGGCAATGTTACTCAAAGCTACTCCTTGATGAATGTTTGGCTTAATAACATCAATCTTATGCAAGTATGGGACAATCTTTTTTGCTTTTTCTATCGATACTGGATCACAGACAAGGGTAGCATTTGTGTTGTTAACGATAGCATGAATGATGGATGCATTTAGATTTGTATCAAAAACTACCACATCCTCATTAGTCGTGTTCTTTAAAAATGCTTTAATATGCGAAGGTTTTAAATGATTTAAAATGCTTGTATCCACCATTGCCAACATTAAATCTTGTTGGTGATCTAACATTGCTAAATACATTGGAGAAGGCTCATCGACCACAACACAACTTTCAAGATTAACATTAAACAAAGACAAATGTTGGATGAAATCTTTCCCAAAGCCATCACTTGAAAATACAGACAAAAACTTTACTCGCTTGTCTAGCAATGCTAGGTTACGGGCAATATTACTAGCTACTCCACCAAAAGATGTCATAATACTTGCAGGATTAGAGTCTTTTTGATGAATAGTAGCGTGTGGTGAAGCAATAACATCTACATTGGCTCCACCAATAACAAAAAATGTTGGTTCTTTTTTCATATATCCATTATATCAGTGAGTGATTGCTTTATGCTACAATGTTTTTTAGGAGGAAACTTATGAGTATACAACAACAATATCGTGAATATTTAGAAAAAGTGGCAGCCTATGAAATGGCACTCAATACGATGTATTGGGATCAACTTACCATCGCACCAAAAAAGGGACAAAGTTATCGAACAAAAATGATGTCACTACTATCTGGAGAACTTTTTGACATTACAACCGATGAAAAAAACATTGCCCTAATCGAACAAGTAATGGTGGATGATGAAAGTGATGAAATTACAAAAATTGAAGCAAAACAAATAATAAAAGACATTAACACCTTTCGTTATATCCCTAAAGATGAATACGTACAATTTGTACAACTTTTAGGAGATAGTGAAGTGGCTTGGGAAAAAGCTAAACAAAATGATGATTGGGACATGTTTAAGCCTTATTTAGAGCAGTTAGTAGAACAAACAAAAAGAAATGTTCGCTATCGAAAAAGCAGTGATGGCGTTTATCAACAGCTTTTAGAAGACTTTGAGCCTAACATGAGTATAAATCAATACGATGAGTTTTTTAATCTTGTCAAAGAAAAACTAGTTCCACTAATCAAAAAGATCAATGAAAAACAAACTAAACGACCTGCTTTTTTAGATTTTGAAGTGTCACTTTCACAACAGAAAGAGTTCATCAACATCTTATCTAAAGCACTGTATTTTAGTAAGGAGAACACCTATACAGCTGAAAGTGTACATCCTTTTAGTAGCTCTTTCTCAGTGAATGATAATCGAGTCACTGTAGCTTATCACACGGATAACTTCACTTCTAGTATCTTCTCTTTTATTCATGAAGTTGGTCACGCTACTTACAACGGACAAGTAGACCCACAGTTAGAAGGTCGTTTTGTAGCTCATTCCATGAGCTATGGTATGCACGAATCACAATCAAGAATGTTTGAGAACATGATCGGTCGTTCAAAAGCATTTTGGAAGAATCTATTTCCACAAATTGTTCAAATCATCCCAGAGCTACAATCCGTTTCACTGGATGAATTTATTTTTGGTATCAACTATGTTTCTAATTCATTAATTCGCATTGAAGCTGATGAACTTACTTATCCTTTACATGTGCTAGTCCGCTATGAAATTGAAAAAGCACTATTTAATGATGAAATAACCGTTGATCAACTACCAACAATTTGGAATGAAAAAATGCAACAATATTTGCAAGTGAAACCTTCGACACATAAAGAAGGAGTTCTTCAAGATGTTCATTGGTCAGGTGGATCTTTTGGGTATTTTCCTACCTATGCACTTGGAAGTGCTTATAGTGCTCAGTGGTATCACGCCATGTCAAAAAGTGTTAATATTGAAAAAGCGTTAAGCGAAAATCGTTTTGATCTCATTAATGATTACTTAAAGACAACCATCCATAAACATGGTGGTATATATAGTGCTAATGAGCTATTTGAGAAAGTATGCGATGAACCTTTCAACCCAAGTTATTACATTGATTATTTAACACATAAATATTCTAAGTTATTTAATATATAGCATTGCACATTCATTGAAGTGTCCCCCAAAATTTGATAGGCTATAGTTGAACAAAGGAGGACTATAATGACATACAAATTACCAGAACTTTCGTATGCATTTGATGCTTTAGAACCAGTTGTTGATACGAAAACAATGAACATTCATTATTCTAAACATCACCAAGGATATACAAACAATTTAAATGCAGCTTTAGAGAAATTCCCTGAGGTGGCAAAAACAGATGTTGTTGAGTTAATTAAGGACTTAAACTTAGTTCCTGAAGAAATTCGCGGAGCTGTTCGCAACAATGGTGGTGGTTACTTAAACCATGCTCTATTTTGGGAAGTAATGACACCAAATGGTGCAAAAGCTCCAAAAGGAGAACTACTATCTGCAATTGAAGCAACATTCGGTAGCTTTGAAGAATTTAAAGAAAAATTCTCAACCGCTGCAGCAACACGTTTCGGTTCAGGATGGGCTTGGTTAGCGGTTGATAGCAACAAAAAATTAGTTGTATTATCCACACCAAATCAAGATAGCCCATTAAGTGATGGTCTTACCCCAATTTTAGGATTGGATGTTTGGGAACATGCTTATTATTTAAACTATCAAAACCGTCGCCCTGACTATATCAGTGCATGGTGGGATGTTGTAAACTGGGATATCGTCACAGAAAAATACAACGCAGCATAATGCCTAATCAAAAGCTCTGATGAAAATCAGAGCTTTTACTATGAAAAAACTCTAGATATTTTCTCTAGAGTTTTTCTATGCTTAATCTTCCTCTTCCTCTTCTTTTTTCGCAGATGCAATTACTTTCTCCGCTACTGGTGGAGGTGCAATTTCATATCGATCAAACTGCATATCAAATTGACCTTTTCCAGAAGTGAAACTTCTAAGCTCTGTAGTATAGCGCATCATTTCAGCCATTGGAACCTCAGCTGTAACTTCTTGTTCTTTTTCACTAATGAGTTCCATTCCTAAAATAATACCACGTCTTTTATTTAGATCACCGATAACCGTTCCTGTATATTCTTCAGGAACAACAACGCGAACTTTAACAATCGGTTCTAATAATGCAGGTCTTGCCTTTGGCATACCCGCTTTGTACGCTAATCGTGCTGCCGATTTAAATGCAATTTCTTTGGAGTCAACATCATGATATTTACCATCAACAAGTGTTGCTTTTACACCAACTACTTTAAAGCCTGCAAGCACACCTTTGTTCATGGCTTCTCTTAATCCCGCTTCTACTGCAGGGAAGTATTGTTTTGGTACAGCACCACCAAAGATCTTCTCTTCAAATTCCATCTCTTCAGTTTCCCAAGGTTCAAAAGTCACAAACACATGACCAAACTGACCTGCACCACCTGATTGTTTTTTATGTTTACCTTCTGCGGTGACTGTTCCAAGAATTGTTTCACGATATGGAACTTTTGGATCGGTCGTGTCAATTTCAACTTTATATTTTGATTTTAATTTACTTAATACGACATCGATGTGTTGATCCCCAATACCATATAAGATAAGTTCATTGGTTTCCACATTTTTTTCAACTTTTAATGAAGCATCTTCTTCCACAACTTTGTGCAATGAACTACTCATCTTATCTTCATCGTTTTTCGATTTAGGCCATAGTGCTACACCTAACATTGGTTTTGGGAATTTGATTGGTTCATACATAACTGGAGCAGCTTTGGTTGCTAAAGTGTCGTTTGTATCTGTATGTTGGAGTTTTACTAGTGCTCCTAAATCTCCAGTAAATAACTTACCAATACCAATTTGGTGTTTACCTTGAATTGCAAACAGTTGACTAATCTTTTCAGTTTTATCTTTTTGTACATTAATAATTGATGAATCGTTGCTCAATGTACCTGTCATCACTTTAATAAATGAAATACGGCCAACAAATGGATCAATGATTGTTTTAAACACTTGTGCACTAAACACTTCATCTTCATTTGTTTTTAGTTCAACTTCTTCACCTTTTTCTTTTTTCGCAACAATCGTTCCTTTTTCAGCATAAGAAGGGAAATATTCGCTTATTAAATCCAATAAACGCACAATACCTGTTTGATTGATGGCAGAACCACAATATACAGGGCAAATTTCTCCTGAACGTACTCCAATACGTACACCTTTTAATATTTCTGCATCCGTAAATTCTTCACCTTCGAAGAATTTTTCCATAAGCTCATCATCACTCATCGCAACTGCTTCTGCAATTTGTTCCCAATAAGCATCCACTTGTGCTTGTAATGCTTCAGGGACAGGTTGTGCTTGGTCACGATTATTATGATACCATGCTTTCTTTTTTAAGATATTGACACTACCAACAACTTGATTGCCTTCAAGAATAGGAACTTCAAATGGAATTACTGATTTTCCAAATGTCTCTCTTAACTCATTGTATGTTGTATCAAAGTTTGTGTTTTCCTCATCGATTTTGTTAATAAAGAAAATGGTAGGAATTCCTTTTTCTTTTACACGTTTCCATGCTCGCTCAGTACCAGATTCAACATTATCTTTAGCACTAACCACAATTAGAGCATTATCTGCTACTGCTAAGCCAGCTTCCATTTCACCTGCATAATCCAAATAACCTGGAGTATCAATAAAATTTATCTTTGTGTCTTTCCATTCAACAGGTGCCAATGTAGTAAATACCGTTATTCCACGTTTTACTTCCTCTGCATCATAATCCAAAGCACTATTTCCATCAACTGCTCGGCCCATACGGTCAATTGCTTTTGTTGTAAATAGCATTGCTTCGACAATGGAAGTCTTCCCACTACCGCTATGTCCGAGCATACAAACATTACGCACTTGTTGTGCTTTATAATCTCTCATATTGTTTTATTTCCCTCCTATTTCAATAGTGGTTTCAAGTCCACAAAACTATGTTCACGAGCATAGTGAATGGCTTTATTTCCATCATTATCTACTATTTCTTTATCTGCGCCTTCTTCTAGTAAATATTTCACTAAATCTAAGTATCCAGAATAACTAGCACGCATAAGCGCTGTGCATCCATTTTTATCTTGAGCATTGATTTTTGCTTGTGCTGCAATTAATTCTTTAATTACATCAAATTTAAACGCTAAACAAGCTTCCATCAATGACGAACGTCCCATTTCATCTTGAGCATTAACATCGGCTTTTGCATTAATCAAATACTTCACCACGTCATGCTCACCTAAAAAGCTAGCACGCATAAGTGCATTTCTTCCTTTTGAATCCGATGCATTTACATCTGCCCCAGCATCCACTAACAATTTAACAATGTTCAAATGCCCTTTTTTTGCAGCTCCCATAATGGCTGTCTTTTTGTTTGAATCACGTAAGTTTACGTCCGCTCCATGATCGATTAAAAATCGTACCACGTCTTCATGACCACGTTTACACGTTCTCATTAAAGCACTTCGGCCATCACCATTTTGAATATTGACATCAGCACCTTTTGTAACCATTGCACTTACAGTCGCAAGATCACCGATAGCTGCTGCGTCAAAGAATGTCTTATTTGTTTGATCCATATTTTACCTCCTTAAGATACAAACGATTCGTTTTAAGTATAAAAAAAGACGGACATCTTAAATCCATCTTAAAACTTCATTCGATTTTCTATTTGAAACAAAAGTGTTTTTGGTCATGCTGCAAACACCTTTGTTTGTACCAAGTTGATGCATATGACCTCACCTCGCCTTCTCATACTAATATTGTAAATGATTTTTGAAAATATACAACCTTTTGTATCAAAAATTATGGATTTAGTACAAAAGCGTAGTTTGCGAAGTCGACAACTTCTTCAATAGACAATGTATTTTCAGACGCCAAATCAAAGAAATGATGGCCTTTTGCGACAAACTCATTATAATCCAATAAATAATACGTGTACAATACACGATCTTGTACATCAGGTATCGGATCATTCCATGTCACATCCAAAAACTTCCACTCATTATCCACATACACCATGTTCCATGCATGATTCATGTTTTGAGAGGAAACCATAATCGATGGTATGTCCATCATCCGAGTTAGTTGCATAAAAGCTCTAGCATACCCAGAACAAACAGCCACGTTGTGATGATACACCCCATATGGTGTAAAGGATGGATGATTTTGATAAGCGCTTATATCAAGATCAAGTAATGCTTCATCATACTTAGTGTTTAACACAATATAGTCATGGATTTCTTTTACTTGTTTTCTTGCAGGTAGTTGATTCACTGATAAATCACTTACAATGTAAGTGGCATACTGATGATTGCTTTTTAATAAATTCTCATCTAAAACAACGTCAATAAATCGAACTTCTTGCTGATTAGATTGAAACATATCGCCATATTGCATCACGCCAGCTTGTAAATAGTACGAATCATAAAGAAGCGTTTCCACAAACAAATAGACTCGCTGTAAAGATAGTTCGTTATCACTAATGTATCGGGTAGTAAGTTCACCCTTTTCAAAGTTTTTTAGTACTAACAATGCAAGTTCTTGTTCATCATCTACGCTATAAAGTTCCTCGACTTCTAAAAATCGTCGAACAGAAACTTTGTCAAATGAATACCCACTTGCTAGCAGTTCACTTGTATCAACAATGTAACTCTCAACTTCTTGCTCTTGATAAACTATGCTACATCCAGAAAGCACTAGTGTTATGAAAATTAAAGCTATAGTTAAACGGTGTTTGTTTTTAAAAAAACGATTCATCTAGTGCATCTCCTTTGGGATGTAATTGTATCATATTCACTAAAATGATTCTAATCAATCGCTTAAGAAAAAAGGTTGTTAATCAACCTTTTGTACTAATTAGCAATATATAAAGTTTGTAGGGGTATATACCCACCTATAAAGTTTATAGGGGTGT
>CAYZMP010000050.1:0-12757 GCA_964479585.1 uncultured Erysipelothrix sp. | reverse complement strand
CTTAACTAGTCAAGGATTTTTTTATAGTAAGTTAACGAGCACTAAGTACACACTTAATCCTATGGCTAAGCTTAATAATGAATGCTTTGTTTTTATAAACACGATTGTGATAAGCAATAATGAAAGTATTTCATAAAGGAGAGAACCACTTTTAAGTAATATTGTGTCTTGTAAACCATATACCATGAGCAATCCAATACTAGCAAAAGGTAAGGCATCCATTAATTGCTTGGATGTTTCAGATGGATTTCTTTTTTTTATTACCAACACAGCAAAACGTGTCATCATTGTGACTGCCATCATGATTATGATTATTATGAGTCTTTCAATGTTAGTCATGAGTGGCTCCTTTTATATGAGTGAGTAGAATAATAACAATAAACATCATCGCCACCACTACATACCAAATGCTTCGAACAAGAACAAGTGATAAAACCGTAATGATAACACCACATAATAAAGCAAAATAATGCTTTTTTTGATTAGCCATGTTTAAAAACATTACAAAGAAAAGTGCAGGTAATGCAAATTGAAGACCTTTAATCGAAAGTTGAATTGAAGATGCAAAGAAATGGCCTAATAAGGAGAACACATTCCACGATACATAACCAAATAAACTAGTTAATAAGTAAAAGGTGTTTTTTTGAATAGGAGGATGTATTGATGATGACATGTTAATGGAAAAAGCTTCATCTGCCATCGTAAACAATAACAAAGGCAAACTTTTTTTATTGTCTTTGTACTTATCATAAATCGATAAACCATAGAAAACATGTCGGATGTTTATGGATAACGCTAACGTAAGTGCAACCATGGGTTGAAAGAATGATGTTAGAAGTGGTATAGCAGCGTATTGTAGTGCACCAGCAAATACAAGAGAACTCATCAAGAATGTCCATATGATGGACAAATCTGCTTGTTGCATCAATATTCCATATGAAAACCCTAATACAAAATATCCCATAATCATTGGGATACTAATTTGCATGGCTTTGTTTATCGTTTTTCTGTTTATATTTTTCATAATATGGATATTCTAACACTGTTGTTTTATTAATAAAACCAAAAAAAGAGGAAACTTTTCGTCTCCTCTTGGGCTTAATTGTATTCTAGTTATTAAGGTAAGTCGATTGCATTACCAACAGCTTTTTCCACTGCACCTTGATAAGCTTCAATAGTAATTGTAACTGAAGAAGCTAAATCTTCATCACTTGGAACGTTTTGGTGAGCATCATCAACAACTTTTACTGGAATAGCTTTAACTTCACTTAATGTTAAACCAATCATGTGTTCTTCTAAAGCTGCGATTTGTTCGTACCATTCTTTACCAATGTCAGAACGTCCAACCATACCATAAGCATCGCCTTTTTCTTTTTTCGTAGGTTGTGCATCTGCTACTAGTACAACACCCTCTTCATCAAATGTGCCTTGGTTTTGTGCTGTATCAATAAATACATAAGCAATTTTACCATCTGCATCTAGTCCAACACCTGCATAAGTTACGTTAACTTGTACGCGACCTTCAACTGCTGTTTCAGCATTGAATGGGCGACCAGCAACTTTTGTGTAAGATCCTGAACCTAATTTTGCTAATCCTTCAACTTCGATTGCACTTTCAGCTGCTTTTTTAACAACTTCTAAGTATCCTTCGATTGTGATTGTTACTGATGAAGTTAAATCTTCATGATCAGGAACATGTTGATGTGCATCATCAACAACTTTTACTGGTACTGCTAATACTTCTGCTAATGTTTGTCCAATCATCCACTCTTCTAGAGCAGCGATTTGTTCGTACCATTCTTTACCGATCTCAGAACGTCCAACCATGCCATAAGCATCGCCTTTTTCTTTTTTCGTAGGTTGTGCTTCTGCAACAACGATGTTTCCTTCATCATCAAATGTACCTTGGTTTTGTGCTGTGTCAATATCAACGTAAACAAATTTGCCGTCTGCATCTAATGCGACTGTTGCATAATATGTGTTAACTTGAACACGACCTTCTACAGCTGTTTCTGTATTGAAGTCTCTTCCGCTAACGGAAGTGTAACTTGCTGTTCCAACTTTTAGAACCGTTGGCTCATCCCCGCCGCCGTTTCCATTGCCGTTGTTATCTCCGTTATCGTCTCCACCATTGGTGCATCCGCTTAACAATAAGACTGCTACAGCAAATAATGCTAATAATTTTTTCATGTAATGTAATTTCCTCCTTTACGTACACGATTATATACCCGCCAAAAACCAATGTCAATACAAACTTGTTAATTTATTCACTTTCGGCTGATTATGAAAAAACCTTGTGATTTAGCGGCTTTTTTGTGTATATTTCACTTGTGATTTCACAAGCAAGTGCACTATTTTACACCTGTAATTACCTGTTTGTAATAGCGTAATCCGCGATGATATCCATAGGATAAACTACCAATCGCAAGTAAAAAACTTAATAATATTTCAAGTGTTGAAACTTCATAATACAACAAGCGGATTGGAATAAACAGCATCGATAGACCTGGCAGATAAGATAGTAATTTCCCCACACCAAGTTGCATGTGATTGTATGTATTTAGCGCTAAGGTACCATAGTAAAGGCCTAACATAATTAAATAAAAAGGTGCTTGCACACTTGCCGATTCTTCGATGTTCTCTATTCTTATCGACACTAACAACAATAAAAGTTGAATAAACAATATCCCCACAAGAAGAAACAGTAAGCTAATGCTTATCATCATTACAAAGGATAACGATATATTGATGCTGCTTAGATGTTCAAAGAAACTAGTGTATGGAGTCGATATCCATTTTAGTCGATACAATAATTCATATAACCCTTTTCCTTGATCTACAATTAGTCGTACAAATACCCACCATAGTACTACTCCAATCCAAATGATTGCTTGCGATAAAACAGTTATCCAACCAATAATTAATTTTGTAATGTAATGTTCTTTGTATGTTATGCTAGTGAGCATCATCTCTAACATATTGGTTGTCTTTTCACTTACAACTTCATTAGCTACTGTAGAAGAAAAACCTAACATTAAAAAATAGATCATTGTAATAATGATAAACCCATTTTCTGCATTGTTTAATTTTGATGTTACAACCTCTATATTTGGATGAAGTAAATAATCAACTACATGGGTTATTTCCTGGGAAATAAATTGTAGTTCATGAATTTGGTGATAGTATGAAATCCAAGATTGGCTTACTACCAAATCTGCTTCACTTACGCTTTGATCAACTTCAATCAAATAACCTACTTCGTTTTTAAGTATGGATACATTTGCTTCTTTTTTTGATGTTATGACATACTTAGTATCTTCAAAATCAAAGTAACTGGCCATCGTTTCATCCATGTACACTTTTACTTGTGAGAATAAATTTGGAAAGAAGATATCTACCATTTTATCCGCAAAAAATACAGCACCACCTAAAACAAAAACAATCACCATCATTAAAACCATGACTTTATTAAACAACTTCCGCTTCAATGAAAATAGTATAAGTGATTTCATAGCCCACCATACAAGTCATCCAGTGTTAATGATGATATCTTCATGCTTTTTAAATTTCTTTCTTCCACCATTATCTTAGCCACTTTTGTGCATGCCTTTTCGTTTTGAAAAACATAGTGCGTTAAATTACCATCCAACACAACATCAATGACCCCTTTTTCATCTTTATAAAACATATTACTATCTTCGCTTATCGTAATTGTTTGTTTGTTAATGAGTTGTTTAATATCCGTAAGTGTTCCTTGCATAATCACTTTTGAATCTTTAAGCACGCATACCATGTCACACAAATGCTCAATTTCTTCAAAGCGATGACTAGACAACATGATTATTTTTCCCATTTTTTTGAGCTTTACTATTGTTTTTTGAAACAAGCGAGTATTGTCGATATCTAAACCACTAAATGGTTCATCTAAAATGATGATTTTCGGAGAATGAATAATAGCACAAATAAGTTGGATTTTTTGTTGGTTTCCTTTTGAACATTCTTTTAGTTTTTTGTTTTTTAGTGATGCACACTGCAACTGATCCATCCAATAGTCACATTGTTTTTGTATACTTTCTTTATCCATTTTCTTAAGTTTAGCTAATAAATCAATCAATTCAATTGTTTTCAAATCCGCTATTACACTTCTATTTTCAGGTAAATATCCAAAAAGTAATGGAAATATTGGTTCATTATTATACTTAATTGTGCCTTCATCAACATTTATCAAATTTAAACATGATTTGAATAGTGTTGATTTTCCACTACCGTTGTGACCAACTATGGCACACACTTGTCCTTTTTTTAATGTGAAGGACACATTTTGTATGCCTTGATTTTTCTTATACAGCTTTGTAACATTGTTTATTTCAAACATAAAAACACCTCACATTATAATGCGAGGTGATTTATATAGTTCCTAATAGATGTCTTTCTTTTCTTCAGGTTTTAGTAAGTTCATGTTTACATGACAATATCCATTAGGGTTTTTAATGAGATACATTTGATGATAATCTTCCGCAGTAATGAAATTACGAAGTGGTTCTACTTCGACAACAATTTTCTTTTTATACTCTTTTTGCTTTTGCTCAATAAAAACGTTAATCTGTTTAATGTCTTCATCATCTATGGTATAAAACCCTGTTCGATATTGACTTCCAACATCATTTCCTTGCTTATTTAAACTTGTTGGATCAATAATTCGAAAGACGTGTTCACAAATTTTTTCTAGAGAAATGATGTCAGGGTCATATGTTAACCACACCACCTCTGCATGTCCAGTCGTCTGCTCACACACTTCTTGATAAGTTGCATCAAGTTTATGACCTTGTGAATAGCCTGATTTCGTTTTATTAATTCCTTTAGCTCTACGAAAATACTCTTCTACTCCCCAAAAACAACCTGCTGCAACAACGATTTCTTTCATGCTAAACCCTTTCTAAAGCTAACATTATAGCTTGATAACCACAAGCTAGACCAGCTGCCATCGGCACAAAGCTACTACTTGATGGTGGCATGGCTTCTTTTAATATTGGGCTATCACTAATTCTTTTCGTTTGCTTTTTTGGTACTTCTAATGATGTAACTACCATTAGTTTATCATTCAATCCTTGTTTTCTGCATTGATAACGCATAACTTTCGCTAAAGGATCGTAACTCGTTTTATTTAATGGCATAATCGTAACTTTCGTTGGGTCAATTCGATTTCCCATGCCCATACTACTAACAATAGCTATGGAATGTTGCTGTGCATATTTTATTAAAAGCAGTTTACTTGTTACTGTATCGATTGCATCCACAATCACATCTATCGAAAAATTTTCCAGAAGTTTTATTGATTCTTCATTTAGAAATGTGTCTAAGGTTATCACATGACATTGTGGTGATATAGCAAGTATTCTATCTTTTAATGCATTTACCTTCTTTTGGTTTATGTTATTTACTGTTGCATGAATTTGTCGATTTAAGTTTGTTATGTTTACAGCATCATGATCCATTAGAATAATGTTGTTTACACCAAAACGAGCAAGCGACTCAGCACACATTGCTCCAACACCTCCACAACCAACAACCATGATCGTACTTTGGCTTATCTTATTAAATTGATGCTCATTAATTAGTAATTTTATTCTGTCAAATGCACTTTCCATTGTTCTATCCTTTTTAATAACTCTTGTAATTCTTGTTGATTTTGACTATCTATCCATATTCCATCAAATTGATGTTTAAACCATGTCCTTTGTCTTTTTGAAAATTGCCGTGTCTTTGTTTTTATTTGATCAATTGTCATCGCATAATCTTGCGTTTGATTAAAATATTCTTTCCACTCTTTTACACCAATTGCTGACATGGATGATGCTGACCAATCTGCAATTTTTGACGCTTCAACTATTTCTTGTTCTAATCCTTGAGCAATCATTTTATCGACTCGTTGATTGATTCTTTGCCATAACACGTCACGATCACAATCAAGAAAAACCAAAAACGCATCGTATTGTAAAGATTTTGATTGTTTATTAATCAAATCCGTTTTATTAATATTATGTTTTTTTGCAATGGTTAATGCACGTATAAGTCGCTTTCGATTGTTTGGATGAATCATGTTTGCTTGTTGTACATCAATGTTAGCTAACATATTATGCAAGGTTGCATTATCCATGTTTTCTGCCCACTCACTTGCGGTTTCATCTTGAGTCTCATTTAAAAATGAATAATCATACAATATTGCTTTTAAATACAACCCGCTACCACCAACAAGAATAGGTAATTTTCCTTTTTCACTTATCGTATTGATAGCTTGGTGTGCATAATCCACAAACTCTTTAACACTAATGGGTTTACTAACATCTGCTATATCAATTCCATAATGAGTAATTTCTTTTTGTTGTAAAATTGAAGGCTTTGCAGAGGCAATCGTTAATTGTTTGTATACTGCCACAGAATCGACACTTAATATTTCACCATTAAACTTCTTTGCTAATTCAATGGCTAAGTCACTTTTCCCTGTTGCTGTTAATCCACCGATGACTAACACTTTTTTCATCGTAAAAATTCCTTTTTCAAATCTTCACTTGATAGTTTTATGTATGTTGGTCTTCCATGTGGGCAATGAAAAGGTTGTTCACACTGCATTAAATCATTTATGATTTGCTGCATTTGTGCAACTGATAAATAGTCATTAAATCGAATGGAACTATGACATGCTAATGATGATAAAACCTTTTTTCTAAGATCTTCTTCTGTTTTATTTTGATTGTTTTCAAAATACTCAACAATGTCATTGATTGCTTTTTGTTCATCAGTATTGCTTATCCATTGTGGTATTGTTCGAATGATGAGTGCTTGTTCATGAAATTGTTCTACATGGATTTGAAATTGCTTAAACAGTTCAATTAGCTGTTCTGCTTGCTGGATTGCTCGAATATTGTTAATTACAATTGGAACAAGCAAAGATTGTTGGTTATGTGTCTTTTCTAGATGAATGCTTTTAAAATACTCATACCTTACTCGTTCCATAGAAGCATGTTGATCAAATATAAACAGTCCTTCCTGATTTTCAGCCAAGATGTATTTTTTATGTAACTGACCAAGTACATTAAAGTAGTTTTTTGTACCTATTGGTTCACTATCTTGATTAATATAATCACTTTCTAGACTTGTTTCTTCAAAAACAAACGTAGATTGATTAGTTGTAAGTTCAAAGTTAATGGTTGATTGCTCAACTGATGTATCATAAGATGTTTTAAAAGCTCTTGTTTGTTTAATCTGTGGTGTTTGCACTAATGCTTGATGAACAGTTTTTTCAATTAAATCAAATAACTGCTTTTCTTTTGATAAACGTACTTCCCATTTCGATGGATGAACATTCACATCCACAAGCTTTAAATCCACATTAACAAATACAAATGCTATTGGATAACGATCACTAGGAATAAAATGACGAAAGCCATCACTAATCGCACGTAAGATACGTGTTGATTTGACCATCCTAGTATTTAAATAAACAAACATGTCTTTTCTAGTTGCACGGGAAATCTGTGGTTTCACTAATACTACATACAAAGAAAAATCATTATCGTTGTTTGAAATGGTGATTGTTTGCTTTGCAATATCTTTGCCATACAATCTGTAAATTACTTCCACAACATCGTCATTGCCACTTGTGGCAAATATTTGTTTATCATCAGCTGTAAGTGAAAAGGCAATGTTTGGATGTGAAATAGCAAATCGTTGCATCACATCCACAACTAACGCTTGTTCATATGGTAGAGATTTCATGTGTTTTAACCGTGCAGGTGTTTCTAAAAATAATCCTTTAACTTCAATGGATGTACCTATTTCACTATCATAAGGGATAGCTTCTATGAACTTTCCATAGTGAATTGTCACTTTTGTGGCTTCTTTTTTGTTGTTTGTTATGCAAACACACTCACTAACAGAGGCAATCGATGGTAATGCTTCTCCACGAAACCCCAAACTATTAATGGTCCACAAGTCTTCCTCAGTTCTTATTTTTGACGTTGAATGACGTAAAAATGCCATGGTAGCGTCTTCTCTATCCATGCCTTCACCATTATCCACAACTCTCATTGAAGCTAATCCGCCTTCAATAATATGAACATCAATAACTGTTGCTTTTGCATCTATTGCATTTTCAACCAACTCTTTAATTACTCCCATTGGTCGCTCAACAACTTCACCAGCTGCAATCATGTTCGTTAAATGACTGTCTAATTGATGAATTTTACCCATTACTTCACCTTCTTTGCTTCTACTATTAATTCGGATAAACATTGCATTGCTTGAATTGGTGTCATTTCGTTTATATCCAATTGTTGCAACTGATCTTTTATGGATTCTAATTCTTTAGGAATAACATTTACCTCGACAATATCCATAGTTTGTTGAACGTGTTTACGTTTTGTTTCAAGTTGTTTTAATAATGTCTTTGCTCGACTAATAACACTTTCTGGTAGTTTTGCTATATTAGCTACGTTAACACCATAAGATTTATCAGCTTTTCCTTTTTTTATTCGATATAAGAAAGTAACTTCCCCATCTTTTTCAATAACTTTTGTGACTAAGTTTTCCACTGACTCTAATTGGTCTTCTAATGTTGTTAATTCATGATAATGGGTTGAGAAAATTGTTTTTGCTTTAATTACTGTTGTTACATACTCAATGATTGCTTGTGCTAATGCCATTCCATCATACGTTGAAGTCCCTCTTCCGATCTCATCAAATAAAATGAGAGATCGCTCACTTGCTAAAGAGAGTGCACTATTGGCTTCCACCATTTCTACCATAAAGGTTGATTGTCCACTTAAAATATCATCGGATGCTCCAATACGTGTGAATATTGCATCAAATAGAGGCAAGTGAGCTTCTTTTGCAGGAACAAAACAACCCATTTGAGCCATGATGATAAGTAAAGCAATCTGGCGCATATATGTGCTTTTTCCACCCATGTTTGGACCTGTAAGCACAAACAGTGATTTACTATCCTCCACAATCCAATCGTTAGCTATCGTTTTTTGCTTAGGATTAATTTTCTCTAGCAACGGATGAAAACTACCCACAATTTTTACTGTGTTATTATTATTGAATGTTGGTGCTACAAATCGTTTAGATGCACTTATTTTCGCTAAACTTGCAATGACATCCAACGTTGCTAATTGATCCGCCAATCGCTGAACTTCACCAATGTGCGGTTGTAACTTCTCAATCAGTTGTAAAAACAGTTCTTCTTCTAATGCGTTTGCTTTTTCTTTTGCATGAAGCAACTCATCTTCTTTTTCTTTTAACTCAGGTGAAATGAATCGTTCTGCATTAACAAGTGTTTGTTTTCGAATATAACCAAAAGAGTCTTTCACATTAGAAAGGTTCCCTTTAGAAATTTCAATAAAATATCCAAAAACACGGTTATACCCTATTTTTAGATTTTTAATTTGAGTTCTTTCTTTCTCTTGTTTTTCAAATTCTATTAACCAATCTTTTCCATTTTGATGAACATTGCGAAAATGATCTAGTTGGTTATTATATCCTTCTTTAAATATTCTACCTTCTTTGATTGTTGCTGGGGCAGTAAGCTCAAGTGCTGATTGAAGATAGTTTGCTTGCTCATTTAACGCATCAATGATACTAAAATACTCAAAAGGCTCGTGTTCGCTTAGTTTCTTATGTATCTTTTTTGTGGCTTCTAAAGAAAATAGTAACTGTAAAAGATCATTGGGTAATACTCTTTTAAAGGCTATCTTAGTAGCAATTCGCTCTAAATCATATACTTGTTTTAACTCTTCTTGTATTTCATCTAACAACATAAAAGACTGAACAAAATACCCAATTTTATGTTGTCTTTGCAAAATTTCATCCTTGTTTTGTAAAGGTTCCACAATCCATTGCTTTAATAATCGACTTCCCATTGCTGTTTTGCACTGGTCTAAGTATGAAAACAAAGTCATTTGATTTTTGTTGTTTTTAGATGGTGTTGTTAAGTCTAAGTTGTATATTGTTGTGTAGTCTAATTCACACACTCTTTCTTTGTCCTGTACAATAAATGGCATTAAATACTCTAATGTATTAAATTGTGTCTTCGATAAATAACTTAACAATCGTCGTATAGCAGTTTTCATTGTTTCGTTGAGATTTTCATCAAATAATCGTTCATGGTTAGCATGGGTTTGAATATCGTCAAAAACAGTTAGTGTTATGTCCTCAAATTGAGCAATTGTATCCACTATTTTTTTTGATATCGAACTTGAGACAACAACTTCCTTCACATTATGTTTTAGTAACAATGGTATTAATTTGCTTGTCGATTTTTTGCTAAACAAAATTCTTGTTTTGCCACTTGCTACTTCAACAAGACTGATTGCAATGGCATAATGAGCGTCTTCGATTGAAGCAATATTAAGTTGCTGTTTATCGTCACTCATTTCATCAATCATTGTTCCAGGAGTTATCACTCGAACTACTTCACGTTTTACAATCGTTTTAGTTTTTGATGGATCTTCCATTTGCTCAACAATCGCTATTTTAAAGCCTCTGTTAAGTAATTTTTGCAAATAAGGTGTCACCGAATGATAAGGGACTCCACACATTGGGGTTTTATCAACTTCTTTTGAACGAGATGTTAGTACTAAATCACATTCTTTTGATACTATTTTTGCATCATCATAAAAAAGTTCATAAAAATCCCCTAATCTATAAAACAACAATGTGTCAGGATAGTCTTTTTTTATATCAAAATATTGTTTCATCATTGGTGTCAAATTTTCCATATTCCCTCGCAAACTAACCGTATTATATCATAGGATACTTCATGTTCTAAAAGAGAACGTTCTAGACGTTCTCCACTTTACTCTTGGATTGTTTTGCTTGTAACAGCTCTTTTTGATGGTCTTTTATTAGTTTAATCATTTTTGTACGAATTATGTAAGAGCCTGCACCATAAGTTAGTGAATAACCTGCTCTACTTTCTACAATCTTTGTAACTTCATCTAAAGGAGCTAAGCCAAAATCCACTTTGTTTTTCTTAATTGGGAGTACTGTAATTCTATATAACGAACTATGTACCATTCTTATGTTATCTATGCCACCAAAGACAGTAAATAGTTCTTGTACTGTTTCTTCGGTTTTTCCTGTATTCATAGCATCGTATGCCAAATAATTAAAATATACTCTAGCAAGAGCAAAATAAACAATTGCTGTAACTACTCCTACACTAATAAGTGTTACTATTGTTGATTGCATCGATGGATTTCGCACAAGGACTAGTAAATCAACAACACTTGCTGGTGTAGCGACTAAATCAAGACCACTAAAGGTATACCCAATTGTCGCGTTTAATGCTTGCAAAACCGCAAACATAACACCTGAAATAAAGATATGTACAAAATAAATTAATGGTGTAAAAAACAACAAGAACATTTCAAATGGGAAAATCATTCCAATTATTATTGAAATTAGAATTGCAACTGCGAAAAATCCTCTAAATTTCTGACGTTCTATTTTATCGGTAAATGTCTGAAATATACCAGCAATAAATGCTGGTATGGCAAAAATATTCATAATATAATATGGTGTTATCAAACGGCCAAAACCAATTGGTGTCATGCCTGCACTTAATTGTTGTGTCCATATTGTTACATCACCAACAAAATTAGTACCACTTGGTCCAATCCAGCTTCCACCTAAAGTTCCAAACCAAAATGGTGTTCGAATAAGTTGAGATATGCTTAATCCAGCTAATAGTCTATCCGATATTCCATACACAAACAAATTCATTGGATTAGTAATATCTGAAGCAATAAAGTTGAAGATAAACTGCCACATGGATATAAAGGATGGCCATACATAAACAACGACGATACCAAAAATAAAGCTTAATGCAATGGTGTAAAATAAAGCCCACACATCTTTATCCACAAATGACAAGACACCATAACCACTCGCTTTACGAGAAGTATTATAAGAGAACCGAGTCACAATAATAGTGATAATAGCTCCGATAATTCCTGTGTGAATCGGAAATATTAATCCAGATCCTTCAAGTGAAAGTTGAGATAGATCTAAATATATTCCTAATAATGGTGTGAATGCCGAGGAAGGTAAGTTTCTTACTGAAAACAACATTGTTGTAATATTAAACACGAAATAACCAATTACACCAATAAAAACAGGAATTGAATCAGAAAACCTTTTTGATAAAGCTTTAATTAAAATAAAAAATGGAAAATTAAATATTATTAAACTTCCAAAATAGCGAAATAATTCTGCAAGTGTTATAATAAGTTGGCTTTCGATTTGTATGATGTTATTTATATTAGGGTTTAAAACTAAGCCACCAAAACCCATTAAAATTGATGCAAAAAACAATATTTTTAATGGAAATGTTATAATATCTAATAATGCATGCCAACGTCGCATAATTTCACCTCGGAATATATGATATCATTATACTATTTTATGAGCAATAAATAAAAGGGAAGGTATAAAATGGCCGTTAAAAAGTTAGCACAAAGTAATAAACCATTCAATGTGGATATAACACTATCAATTTTGCTTGCTTTAATGGCAATAATTAGTTTAGTTGCAATTTATGGTTCGATTCCAATTACACCTTCATGGGTTGATGGAGAAGGTCTACTTATTCGACAAGCTGTATGGTATTTGTTTGGATTTGGAACGTTAATCTTTTTGTTGTATTTCGGCATTGACCGCTTATTTACTGGTGTTAAAGTTTTTTATTGGATATTAT
>CAYZMP010000049.1:0-13624 GCA_964479585.1 uncultured Erysipelothrix sp. | reverse complement strand
TAGCCCACTGATAGGGATCCATATCCCCAGCTTTTTCTCTAACTTCTTCTAGAGTGCCTAGTTTCTCGACGATAACAGAAGTGCTTTTACCATTAATACGAATAGATTTTGCAATATAAAGTGACACAGCATTTTTAGAACGGACAACATTGACTTTCATAAGAATCCTCCTATAGTACCATTATAACACAATACCACACAATACTACAAGAAAAACATACGAATTTGACAAAGAAAATATTAAAAAAGTCCTCTTAAGAGAGAACTTCTTGATTTTAATGATTGGTTGAAGTGTCAAACTACCGCGTTTTTCTTTAGTGTGTTTATTGAACTTATTCAACCATATGTCAATCCTGCAAGACTATCGGATATTACCGATGTGCTTACCAATGTTATAGGTGCTATTATCGGTGTAGGTATAGTGCAAATGTTGTATCCAGTAATCACACACATACGAAAGTCACTCAAAAAGATCGATGCTTAATAGAGGTATAGGTATCCTTTTTAAAGGGCAGTTGAGTTTTAGTGTAAATTCTTATATAATAAAGCCTGTAAATCAATGATCGGACATAGTAGTTCAAGTTTAGTAATAAAGAGAGAGCCTGATGGTGGAAATGGCTTATACTAGTTGAATGAATTCACCCGTAAGAGAAGCTAATCCCTTCCGTTACTTCGCGTTAAGAAGACAAAGGTGTATCCAATTTAATTGGATGAATCAGAATGGTACCGCGTTCACACGTTTCTGAAAGGTTACGTGTTTTTTTATTTTCATAAGGAGAAACTTTAATGAGTCAAATCAATCAAGTATTACAAGAAGGCCAACAAGCCATATCTCAAGCAGAGACATTAGAAGCACTAGATGAGGTAAAAAACAAATACTTATCAAAAAAGGGTATTGTATCAAGTTTAATGGGACAGCTTAAAGACTTGGATAATGAGCAGAAAAAAGTATTTGGACAACAAGTAAACCAAATCAAACAAGCTCTACTACAAGCATACAATGAACAATTAAGGTTACTAGAAGAAAAAGCACTAGCTGTACGTTTACAACAAGAAAAAATAAACATTGAGCTTCCTGGTGTTTCCTTTAAAAAGCACCAACTTCATCCGTTAACAATCGTCCAACAAGAAATTGAAGATTTGTTTACATCACTTGGATATGAAGTAATTGAAGGTCCTGAAGTAGAGCTTGATTACTATAATTTTGAACGTGCCAATATCCCTGCTAATCATCCTGCACGGGATATGCAAGATACGTTTTATATTAATGAGACTACCTTATTAAGAACGCATACAACCGCAATACAAACAAGAGCATTAGAAGCCAATGCTCATAAAGAAACACTCAAAGTTATTTGTCCAGGTAAGGTGTATCGTAAAGACGATGATGATGCGACACACTCTCATCAGTTTGTTCAAATTGAAGGGTTAGTGGTTGGAAAAGGGGTTAGTATGGCAAACTTAAAACATACACTGCTTACCTTAGCACAAGCCATGTTTGGTCAAGATCGCAAGATTCGCTTACGTCCTAGTTACTTTCAATTTACAGAGCCTTCTGTGGAAGTAGATGTAAGTTGTCATGTGTGTAATGGCGGTGGTTGTAGTATGTGTAAGCAAACTGGTTGGATAGAAATATTAGGAGCTGGGATGGTGCATCCGGATGTGTTATCCATGGCTGGTTTTGATCCTGAAAAGGTAAGTGGTTTTGCTTTTGGTTGTGGGGTAGAGCGCATTGCAATGTTAAAGTATCATATGGATGATATTCGACATTTTTATCAAAACGACTTGAAGTTTTTAAAACAGTTTACAAACTTTGAAGGAGGTAAATAACCATGAACCTATCAAGAAAATGGCTATCCACCTATGTCAATATAGACGATGTTAGTGATCAACATTTAGCGGACTTACTAACAAGTGCAGGATTAGAAGTAGAAGGGTTTGCTCCTTTAGTAGAAACAAACGATGTGATTATTGGATATGTGTTAGAATGTCATGATCATCCAGATTCCGATCATTTGCATGTAACAAAAGTAGATGTAGGCAGTGAAGTTTTAGATATCGTGTGTGGAGCTGCAAATGTTGCGAAAGATCAAAAAGTAATTGTCGCAAAAGTAGGAACGACAGTAGGGGATTTACATATACAACCAATTAAGCTACGTGGGGTATTAAGCAGTGGTATGATCTGCTCTTACAAAGAGCTTGGGGTTTCTGAAAAGTTTAACAGTGAAGAGCAAAGTGAAGGCATTGCTGTGTTAGAGGCTGATGCGCCAATTGGTGAAAATGCGATTGCATATTTAGGGTTGGATGATGTGATTTTTGATGTATCCCTTACTCCTAATCGTAGCGATGTGTTGGCGATGAATGCTTTGGCTAAAGAGGTGGGTGCACTATTAAAACGTGACGTTGTGTTACCACAAAATAAAGAAGTAACCACAACAAAAAACACACCACTAACACTAGCTAGTACTACCAAAAATTGCACGCAATTTTTAGGTCGAATTATTGAAAGAGTTACCATTAAAGAATCACCATCCTGGTTAAAAGAGATATTGGTTGCGAACAATATTCGTCCTATTAATAATGTAGTTGATATTTCGAATGTCGTTATGTTAGAAACAGGTCAACCATGTCATTTTTATGATCGAAAGCTTATAAGTGATGAAATAACAGTTAAAGATAACATGCAACTTGACTATGTTGCCCTTGATGAAGAAACATACCGTATTGAAAAAGAAGATGTACTCATTACCTCTAATGATGAGGTTATCGGAATTGCAGGAATTATGGGTGGCGATTCTAGTAAAATTAGTGATAGTACAACGTCTCTCATTTTAGAAATGGCTAGCTTTGATCGGGTAGCAATCCGACAAAGCAGTCGGCGTTTAAACTTACTTACCGAAGCCGCAACACGCTTTATAAAAGGCATCGATCCACAAGCGATCATCACAGCCATGGATCGTGCTACAACGCTGTTAGTTGAACTAGCGGATGCTCAAATCATTCATCCTGTTGTGTCTTTAGCACCAATTAGTGTAGAGCAAAGAAAAGTCTCAGTAAGTAAACAACATATTGTAACCTTACTTGGTATAGAGTTAGAAGATAACACCATCATGGATGTTTTAAAAGCTCTGTCCTTTAAACCACAATACAATGAAGGTGTCTTTGAGTGTACTATTCCAAGTTATCGTCAAGATATAACGATTGCGGCAGACTTAATTGAAGAGATTATTCGATTAATTGGCTATGATGTGATTACTAGCAAACCACTTCATTTAACAGAAACCTCAGGACGTCTTAGCATAAAACAACAATACCTTCGTCAGTTTAAGCAAGTGGCGTTAGGTTTTAACTTACATGAAGTAATCACCTACACCCTTATAAACCCAACGATGGCATTAGGACCGATGGCTTTAGCTAATCCAGTTAGTATTTTATCCCCATTATCGGAAGATCGAAAAACAGTACGAAATCAATTGTTTGCTAGCGTGCTTTCTACAATAGCATACAATCATCGATACAAAAATTCACCTAACAATGTGTTTGAAATTAGTGAAGTGTATGGAGAAAATAAACAAGAAACTCGTCTTGTAATTGCACTAACAGAGGATGTAGTAGCGTTAGAGTTTAAACAAGAAAAGATTAGTGCAAGCTTTTATGCATTAAAAGGTATGTTAGAAACCTTTATTGGTCAATGTGGAATCGATAGTAGTAAACTAGTAGTAAAAGCAGTTGCTGAAGATCAAATTTATTTGCATCCGTATCAAAGTGCAATAGCGATGCTAGATAATGTCATACTTGGTTATTTAGGAAAGGTTCATCCAACCTATGCTCAACAAGTCGAAGCACCAACAACATGGATAATGGAAATAAATGTCGATGCTTTGCTTGCTTTTCCTAAAATGCCTAATTATGTGCAAAGCCTTAATAAGTTTCCAACAGTTGAAAAAGATTTAGCGTTTGTCATGGATAAAGATACTTCGTTATCTGATTTTAAAACACTCATCAAAGAAGCAGGTGCTCCTTTTGTGGAAGATGTATTTATCTTTGATGTGTTTGAATCAGAAAAACTAGGAGAAAACAAACATTCGATTGCCTTTAATGTTCGATTTGTCGCTAATCAAATGTATCGTGATGAACAAATTAATGATATCTTAACTAATATTATTGAAAAGGCTAAAACCAACACAGGAGCAACCTTACGATGAACAATAAAATAGCACTCATTACAGGCGCAAGTTCAGGCATTGGTTATGAAAGTGCCAAGCAACTCGCTGCCTTAGGGTATGATTTAATCATTACCGCTAGAAGAAAAGAAAACTTAGAAGCATTAGCTTTAGAACTGTATAACAAATACCGTACTACTACCTATAGTCTTGCATTAGACATGTTAAAAGAAAACAGCGTCAGTGAGTTAGTGCAGTTTGTTAAAAACAAACAATGTACCCTTGATTTAGTATTAAACAACGCTGGATTTGGAGATTATGGAGCCTTTAAAGAAGCTGATGTGGCAAAGTTAAATGACATGATGATTTTAAATGTCGTTCGTTTAACCCAGCTAGCGAAAGCTTGTATCCCACTAATGAACAAACATAGCGTCATTTGCAATGTAGGTTCCTTAGCTTCCTTTATGCCTGGGCCGTATATGGCAACATATTACGCTACTAAAAGTTATGTGTTAAACTTTTCATTAGCTTTACAAGAAGAACTAAAATCTTCTACAATAAGTGTATCAACCTATGTGCCAGGACCAGTTGCGACTGAGTTTAATGAGGTTGCTAAAGCGACCATAGGACATAAACCACCGATGTCGATGAAAATGTTAGGATCACAAGATGTTACTAGTGCAGTAGAAGCTCTAATGAGTGGTTTACAAAAACGACAAAGCATCATTTACACTCGTAAACAACACAAAGTGCTAACCACACTTGTTAGACTAGTACCGTATAAGCACATAGGTAAAATAATGGCTAAAGTGCAAAAGTCACGATTTGAGAAGGAGTAAGCATGGGAAGAGCATTTGAAGTAAGAAAAGCAGCGATGGCAAAAACATCCGCTGCAAAAACTAAAGTGTATTCACGTTTTGGTAAAGAAATTTACATGGCTGCTAAAGCAGGAGAGCCAAATCCTGAAATGAACTTGACGCTTCGTCGTATTATTGATAAAGCAAAAGCTGCACAAGTACCATCCGATATTATTAAGCGTGCTATAGACAAAGCAAAAGGTGGAGACGCTGCTAGTTATGATGAAGTGCGCTATGAAGGGTATGGACCTGGAGAAAGCAACGTTATTGTGGAATGTTTAAGTGATAATGTTAATCGTACTTATTCTGAAGTTCGTAATTGTTTTAATAAAAACCAAGGAAAACTTGGTGTATTAAACTCGGTGATGTATTTGTATGATCATGTTGGTATGCTAATGTTTGCCTTTGATGATGAAGATCAAATACTAGAAGTGTGCATTGAACATGATGTTGATGTAAAAGACATTGAAAAACAAGACAGTAGCATTAGTTTACTAGTGGAGCCAACAGACTTATACAAAGCCAAAGAAGCAATTGAAAGTTTGCGTCCAGATATCGAGTTTGAGCAACTTGAAACCACCTACTTACCACAAATGGAAGTAGAGCTAAATGAAGAAGATCAAGTTGTATTTGATAAACTATTGGCAATGCTTGATGAAGTGGATGATGTACAAAATGTCATTCATAATGTGAAGCTATGAAACGAGTGATAACTTACGGTACCTTTGATTTGCTTCACTATGGGCATATACAACTCTTAAAAAGAGCAAGAGCCTTAGGTGATTACTTAGTCGTAGCTTGTTCGACTGAATCACTCAATGAGTTTAAAGGTAAACAAGCGTATCACCCTTATCAAGAACGAAAAGCGATGCTTGAATCAATACGCTACGTTGATTTAGTCATACCAGAAGCGGATTGGGATCAAAAAATCGATGACATTAAAAAATACGAAATTGATGTGTTTGTTATTGGAGATGATTGGCAAGGGGAGTTTGATTATTTAGAACCTTATTGTGAAGTGGTGTATTTATCTCGTACTGAAGGAGTATCCACAACGAAGATTAAACAAGATTTAGAAAAATCAAATGTGCAATAATTAAATCATGCAAGAAAACACCGTTTCAGAGATAAATGAAATGGTGTTTTTTTATGATGATATAAAAAATGAAATAATTGTAAGCGCTTTATTGACATTAATATATCTTGTGTGTTACCATGGGGATAACTTATTTCAGACACTAAAATAAGTATGAGGTATTATGAAAAAACACACCATTCAAGAAGTAAAAGAAAACAACAAACAGTTAATCTTGGATTTAGTACTAGCAAATCCAGGTATTTCTAGACTTGAATTAACACAATCAAGTGGTCTTTCAGGTGGTAGTATTACAGCTCTTGTTGTCGAACTTTTAAAAGAGGGGAAACTTCAAGAAACAAACAAACGTCCTTCAACTGGTGGTAGACCGAAAGTTGGACTTGAGGTTTCTGATATAAAAGGTGAGGTTATTATATTTGAAATAAAGCAACGCTCATTAACGTTAAAAATATACAATTTTAGTAACGAACTAACAAAACAACAAAATTTTAATTCTGATTATCTTAATGGGAATGTAATTGTAGACACCATCGTCCACACTGTTCAATCATTAGAAATTCAACCGAAAAAAATAGGTGTATTAATTGAGGAAAACATACAAGATTCTGAAATTAGATACATGGTATCAACTTCTTTATCTTCTGATAGTATTGCATTAGATGTGGCTATTAGAATGTTTTTAGATGTGGATGTAGTTGTGGATCGAAGTTTACGCTATTTACTTAGCGAAGAAATTATTAACGTTAAGTTAGAAAAGATACACTTATATGCTTATATAAGTGTGGATGAAGATTTGCACACGAACATCTTTAATCAAGGAGAACAACTAACACTGAGTAAAAACAAAAATATTGAGTTTAGTTTAGCAAAAACACTTGAGTTAAAAGGAAAACAAGAACGTTGGCAGTCTGTTAGTAATACTTACTCAATGATGAACTTAGTTACACAAGCATTGGATGTGAAAAGAGGGTTAAAATCTAGCAGTTACAAACGATTTGTAAAGTCAATTGCTGAAGCAGTCGAAATTATGTTGTTGTTTTATCCACTTGATGCCATTTTCTTAGTAGGTAAAGCTGCACTATTTCCAAGTTTAGATCAAGATATTTATCATCATTTACAACAATCAGCAGATATAAAAGGTTTAAAGCTTATTCAAACGATCGTGCCTTCTTCTGTGGATGTTGCTAAAAATATGAATCGAATTTTGGTGAAAAACCAACTAATAGGAGGTAATAAAAATGTTGGCTAAAAAAATGTCAGAAAACAAGTTTTCCCTTGTTATCAGCTTACCTAAAAATGATTTAGAGTTTGCTGAAGCAGCAATGAAAGCAGGTGCAGATGCAATTAAAGTGCATATTAATGTGTTCCACTATGCATCTAATCAAAAGTATGGATCTTTTGATGAACAAGTAGAATTTTTAACAGAATTGTCAAAACTATCCAAAAAGTACAATAAGTTAATTGGTATTGTACCAGGTGATGATACTGGTTATGCCAGTGAAGAAGATTTCGAGAAACTGAATAAGTTAGGATTTGATTTTGTATCTACATACGTTGATTTTGCACCAGTAAGTTTATTAACACATAAATACTTTGATGTATGTGCAGCGTTATCATACACTACTGATACAACTGCAGAGGCATTAGATAAAGTCGGAGTGGATATTATTGAAGCATCACTTGTTAAACAAAGTGAGTATCGTAATCCATTATCAATCTTAGATTTAAGTAAATATGCATCCGTAGTAAGTAAAACAAACAAACCTGTTTTAGTTCCTACTCAAAAGAAAATCAAACCTAGTGAAATCCAATCATTATACAACGTTGGATGCAAAGGGATTATGTGTGGAGCAGTTGTCTTTGATGAAGATGACGTAAATAGCTTTGCAAGTACTATCGCTTCATTTAGAGAAGCCATCGAATTGCTCTAAACACATAAAAGTGTTTTAGATAGACTGTAGAAGGAGGAAATTATGCTACAGGGGAGTTTAATTATTATTCTTTTTCTAATCATTGCAGGTTTGATGATTACGAAAAAAATCCCAACACTATTGGCACTGCCATTACTTGCAGTGGGTGTTGTGGTTATTTCAGGAGTGCCTCTTATGGGGGTAAATGAAGATGGAGCACAAATCGGGTTCTTACAAACTGTTATTGAAGCAGGTAGTACTCGTATGGCTGGTGCTTACATCGCTGTAATTTTTGGTGCATGGTTAGGTCAAATGATGAACAAATCAGGTGTGACCGAAAACATGATCAAAAAAGCAGCAGAATTAGGTGGCGATCGTCCATTTATCGTTACTTTAGTACTTGGAGCAGTTGTTGCTCTATTATTTACCACATTAGCTGGTTTAGGTTCTGTTATTATGGTTGGAACCATTGTATTACCAATCATGATATCTATTGGTATTCCTGCACTAACTGCAGCATCAGTATTCTTAATGGCGTTTGCAACAGGATTAACATTCAATCTTGCTAACTGGCAAACGTATAGTTCAATCTTTGGACTACCAATCGAGAACATTCGTGAATTCTCAATTTACTTGTTCTTTGCAACAGCTGTTGCAGCGATTGTACTTGTTTTCTATGAATTTAAGAAAAACGGAATTAAATTTGCATTTTCTTCTCCGGTTAATGAACCTGTAGAAAAAACACAAATTAAAGGGGTAACTGGTTTATTTGCTATGCTTACACCTATTGTTCCAATTGCTTTAGTTATTCTATTTAAAGTTCCAGTTGTTCCTTCATTCTTTGCAGGAATTATATGGATCGCCATCTTTACTTATAAAGGTTGGTCGAAAGCAATGAACATGTTAACGAAGTCTTGTTATGATGGATTTTCCGATGCTGCTCCTGCAGTCATACTAATGGTAGGAATTGGTATGCTGTTCTTAGCGGTAACAAATCCAACAGTAAAAGGTGTATTAGAACCATTCATGTTATCTGTTACACCAACATCAACATTAACTTACATCTTGTTCTTTATCGTATTAGCGCCATTTGCTCTATATCGTGGACCTCTAAACTTATTTGGTCTAGGTTCAGGTATTGCAGCTCTAATTATTGGTTTAGATGTATTACCTGTATTAGCAGTGATGGCAGCGTTCTTATCAGTAGAAAGAATGCAAGCAGTAGGAGATCCAACCAATACACAAAATGTTTGGACGGCTAACTTTGCTGGTGTTGAAGTAAACACAATTACTAAAAAATTAGTTCCATTCTTATGGGTGATTACTGCAATAGGTATCGTAATTGCTTCAGTATTGTATTTTTAGAACTACATCGTATAGCGATGCAAATGCATCGCTATACTTCATTATTATTACTATAGGAGGACATGTATGAAAGTAAGAATTGGGATTGATGTTGGCGGTACATTTACAGATGCTGCAATTATCAATGATGAAACATATGAATTGATTGGATCTGTTAAAGTTCCAACTACCCACCAAGCTGAACAAGGCGTTGCGGCAGGAATAATTGAAGTATTGAGTCAATCAATGAATCAATACAACATTAAGCCTGAGGATGTTGTCTTTATAGCACATGGAACGACACAAGCAACAAACGCACTGCTTGAAGGTGATGTAGCAACGGTTGGTGTTTTAACGATCGGTTCTGGTTTTGAAGGATTAAAGTCAAAAAGTGATACTCATATGGGAAAAATTGAGTTAGCTGCAAATAAATTCCTTGAAACACACAATCAATTTGTTTCGATTAATGATGATCCAAAAATATTTGAGAAACAGCTTGAGCAAGCTATAGATGATTTACAATCACTTGGTAGTGAATCCATTGTTGGAGCAGAAGCATTTAGTGTGAATGATCCTACCAATGAAAATCGTGTTATTGCTCTAAGTAAAAACAAGATGGTACCAGCTACTGCAACCAATGAAATTTCGAAGCTATATGGTTTGAAAGTTCGTACAAGAACTGCGGTGATTAATGCTAGTATCATGCCAAAAATGCTTGAAACAGCAAACATGACAGAATCAAGTATAAAAAATGCTAACATCACTTCACCTTTAATGGTTATGCGATGTGATGGTGGTGTTATGAACATAGAAGAAGTACGTAATCGTCCAATTTTAACCATACTATCTGGTCCAGCAGCAGGTGTGGCGGGTGCTTTAATGTATGAGAAACTCACTGATGGAATTTTCTTTGAAGTTGGTGGAACTTCTACTGATATTTCTTGTGTTAAAGATGGTAAAGTAATGGTGAAGTACGCTGAAGTTGGTGGTCATAAGACATACCTTAATTCCTTGGATGTTAAAACAGTAGGAATAGGTGGTGGATCGATGATTCAAATTAGCAATAACACCATAGTTAATACCGGCCCACGAAGTGCCCATATTGCTGGTATTGATTATGATTGTTACAGTGATCCTAATGACGTCGTTAACCCTGTTTTAAAAACAATAAAACCAAAACCAAGTGATCCAGATTATGGGTATGTTGAATGTGAAAATGGAAAAACATTTTGTTTTACCGTAGCTGGAGCGGCCAATATTTTAGGTTACGTAAACGATGATGATTATGCGAAAGGAAATGTTGAGGCTGCTAGAAAAGTTTGGCAACCTTTAGCAGATGCTATGAAAGTTACTGTGGAAGAAGCTGCTAAACTTGCACTTAAGTTTGCGGCAATAAAAAACGGCGAAGTTGTCCAAAAAATTATAAAAGAATATAGTTTAGATCCACGTACAACAACATTTATTGGTGGTGGTGGAGGTGCAGCAGCAGTAGTACCACACTTAGCTGAAACAATGAGATTTAAACATAAAATAGCGAATAATGCGCCAGTAATTTCGACGATTGGTGTAGCCTTAGCCATGGTTAGAGAAATGGTAGAGCGTGGAGTAGCTCATCCAACCGAAGAAGATATTCTTGCTGTGAGAAATGAAGCAGAAGCTGCAGTTATCAAGTCAGGCGCAAATCCTAATACTGTTGAAATATCAGTGGAAGTGGATACCCAACGTAACGTTATTCGTGCTGTCGCTATCGGAGCTACAGAAATGAGAACAAAGGATTTAAGTAGTCGATTACTGACTGATGAAGAACTAGTGAGCATTGTGGCTGAAAATTTATCCGTTACTCCTAGTGAAATTGAAATTGCTGGAAAAAATGAGTCGATGATAGCGACAATATATAAAAGTAAAACAAAGAAGTTTGGGTTATTTAATTCAGTTAAACGTAATATGCGTTTAATTGATAATGAAGGAGTTATTCGTTTACAAAAAAACAATGCACAAGTCTTTAATTGTAGTAAAGAAAATGTTGAAAGTTCATTAAAACATATATTAGAAGAATATACAGAATACAATGATGGTGGTGCTCAACTACCAAACATTTATATCATTGCAAACAAGAAAATCATTGATGTGTCAGGATTACAAAATGAAAAGCAAGTGTTAACATTAGCAAATGTAGAATTACAATCAACATCCAATGATACGAAACTAATTCTTGTTAGCACCAACCGAGCTGATGTCTAACAAACACAAAGCATTTCCATTTCCTGATTATGATTTAGCACTTAATGAACTTCGACGAGATTATGTGTATAGCAAAATAGATCACTCTAAAGAACAAGAAATTGTAGACATGGCTTGGCAAATTGGAACAACAGCTGCAAGAGAGTTAAAGACAAAGTATAATACACCGTATGATTTTAGAGAAATTGCAAAATCAGTGAACTTAGAGATTATCGATCAAGACGTTGATCGTGTTATCGGTAATCATCGATTCTTTAGTGAGTATATTACAAAGCAGTCGAAGATCTTTATGTATTTAAAGTCAATTGATCAGTGGGCATTGAGCAATTCACTAACACAAGAACAAGCATATAATCTTGTGTTAGCTCATGAGTTTTTCCATTTTCTTGAATACAAAAAACTTGGCTATACGTCAAAAAAAGTGTTAGTACCAATTATTAAAATAGGAAAGTTTACATTTGGCAAAACAGGAGTAAGGGCGTTATCAGAAATTGCTGCACATGCTTTTGTTTATGAAATATTTACGAAAGGAGTACAAGATGAATAATTTGGAATTTGATGTAGTTGTAATAGGAGGTGGACCATCCGGTGTAAATGCAGCGATCGGTTCTGCACGAATGGGTGCAAAAACACTTCTCGTTGAACGATTTGGTTATATGGGAGGCATGTTAACAAATGCAGGAACAGGTCCAATGATGACTTTTCATGCAGGAGATACTCAAGTAGTTAGAGGTGTTGCGGATGAAATAATTGAAAGAATGAAGCAACACAATAATTCACCAGGTCATATGAAAGACTTTGTTGGCTATGCTTCAAGTGTGACGCCTTTTGATGTTGAGGGGATGAAAATAGCCATGGAGGAGCTTGCATTAGAAGCTGGTGTAGAGCTTTTGTATCATACAACATTTTTAGGGTGTGAACATACAGATGGACACATAAATTCGGTTAGACTTTTCGCTAAAGGTGGAGAGTTTACAGTAAAGGCAAAAACCTTTGTTGATGCTTCTGCAGATGCGGATTTAGCTGTATGTGCAAATGCAGCGGTTCGATATGGACGAGATAAGGATCAATTAGCTCAACCAATGACCATGAATGCAAAAGTATATAACGTTGATCGTGAGAAACTAAGACAGTTTCTTCATGAAAATGTGGATAAAACATTTGCACAAAGTCATGAAGTTATTGATGGATCACCTCGTATTGGTATTAATGCTCGCTTGGATGAGCTACAGTTTGCGATAAAAAACAAAGAGCTTAGTTTTAATCGTGATGTTGTTTTATGCTTTGAAACAAACAACAAAGGTGAGTTTATTGTAAACATGTCACGGATTTCAAAAAGAAGTGCTATCAATCCATTTGAATTAACCAAAGCAGAAATTGAAGGCCGTAAACAAGTACGTGAAGTCGTTGCTTTCTTAAAGAAATATGTTTCAGGATTTGAAAATTGTGTGTTAGCACACACAGGTCCCAACATTGGGATTCGTGAATCAAACAAAATCGATGGATTATACAAACTAAATGAAATGGATTTAGTAAACAATGTAATGTTTGATGATGCTATTGCTATGGGAGGATACCCTATTGATATTCATTCGCCTGAAGGTAAAAGTGAAACAAACCATCACTTTTTAAAAGAAGGTAGTTGGTATTCGATCCCTTATCGCAGTTTATTAACCAATGCTAGTGATAATTTAGTTATCGTAGGTAGATGCATTAGTGCTACTCATGAAGCATTAGCAGCAGTACGTGTTACTCCGATTGCGATGGCAGTTGGTCATGCAGGTGGAATTGCAGCAGCACTTAGCAGTAAACATCAAGTACCTGTACAAGAAGTTGATGTTACAGAGTTAAGACAAGAACTGAAAAATCAAGGGGCATTCTTAGAAGAATATCCTCAGGGATAAATAAATTAATAAAGTTAAAAACTCACACTACTAACTAGCACTTGATTCTTACGGATCAAGTGTTTTTTTGTATAATGTCACCATCTTCTATTAGTAAAAAAATGATAAA
>CAYZMP010000048.1:0-14346 GCA_964479585.1 uncultured Erysipelothrix sp. | reverse complement strand
CATAACACCTGCAAAGATCATCATAATATAACTTAATAAATCTATTTTAAAGTAAATTCCTAAACCAAAAATATTCTCAAAGGCATAAATAATTGGCTCATTGATGACACTTGAATATGTAAAACTAATAAGTAGTGTTGTAAAGATGATAAAACTACCGACACTAACTTTACGCGCTGTGGTGTGATTGCCTGTTAATGGAATTAAAATAATGTCAAATAAACCAAATCCAATGATGATTAACGGTAACCATAATAACAAGGTTGCTTCAAAAAAATTCATATTTGCTCACCTACAATCCTAAAAAAGCCACAGCACTTTCAATGCTACGCATAAACAACTGTGGATAAAAACCAGTGACTATCATCGCCAACAACAACACTAACATACTTGCTATCATTACATTTGGTAATTTCTCGGCAATCATGTTTGGTTGACTTACAGGATCATTACGTAAAAAACTATTAATGATAATGGGTAAATAATACACTGCATTTAAATAACTACTCACTAATATAGCACCCAATAGTAATGGTTGACCACCATCGACAATAGCTAAGGATAAGTACACCTTTGACATAAAGCCATTAATACCAGGAATACCAATCAACCCTAATGCCGCAACACTAAATACCGCCATTGTCAGTGGCATGGTATACCCCATTCCATTAAATTGTCGCAAATCACGAATGTCAGTCTTATAAATAATTGACCCAGCACTTAAAAACAGTGCTGATTTAATAATACCATGAGTAATTATATGAAACATGACAGCCGCAATGCCTGCAGAAGTTAGTAAACTTAACCCTAAAAACATGTAGCCAATTTGAGCTACTGATGAATAGGCAAGCATACGCTTAATGTCTTTTTGTCCAATCGCAAATATACTTCCCATGATCATACCAACAACAGCTAAAATACTAATTGCTACGTCAATTTGAAGTGTCCTAATAACATCAACACCAAAAACATACACCATCAACTTAATAACAGTAAAAATATACACTTTAACAACAATCCCCGATAATAATGCACTTGATGGTGATGGTGCTGTTGAGTGTGCATCTGGTAACCACACATGCATGGGAAACATCGCTGATTTAATGGCTAAGCCCATAAACATAAAACCAATAGCCAGTAAAAGATTCATGGGATACAACTCAATAAGTGTGGACATGCTGCGATACAACTCGCCCATGTTTAAATGACCTGATACCATGTATAAAAGCGCAATCCCAAATAAGATAGATAAACTACCAATGGTATTTAAAAGTAAATATCGAAACGAAGCCAATATGTTCTCTCTTTTATCTTTAATAGAAATAATCGCAGCGCTTGTTAGCGACAATATTTCCATAAACACATACATATTAAACATATCAAAGGTAAAAGATAGACCAATAAGTGCAAACAACATTAAAAAGACTAACGTATAATAACTTTTTAGTTTACTATTTGCAATATGATGATCCATGTCCTTTAAAGAATACAAAATAATAATCCAAGATAGCACAATAACAAACAACACAAACAAACTTGACAGTTGACTAATGTAAAACTCAATACCAATAGAGGCACGATAACCACCAAAATTAATGTAACTTTCACCAAAAGCTATCACATGTTTAACATTAAAAATTCCAAGCAGCACTAAAGCGCTCATAACTATCATAATAAAAGCATGCAAATGCTGTTTGAACTTTACATTGACAATGGGAATTAATGCAGCACTTGCTAACATAAGAACCATCATCATGATTGGATATTGATTCATGAGCGATCCTCCGATTGTGCTGCCATTATTTCAGACATATCTAAGGTTTGATGATGTTGGTATAATTTAACAATTAAACTAAGTGAGTATGCCGTTATACTTACAGCCACAACAATACCTGTTAAAATGAGCGCTGAAGGAATAGGATTAACAAAAAGTGTTTCTCCATTTTCTAAAACGATGGGAGCTCTTGCTCCTTCTACATAACCAATCGACACAAAAAACAAGAAAACAGCTGTTTCCATAATATTAATGCCAATGACTCTCTTTAATAAATTGTTGTGTGTTAAAACTGTATACAACCCAATAATAAAAAGTGCCATTGCTCCAATGTAATTAATATGTTCTAAAATCGACTCAATCATGATCATACTCCTCATCAATAATGTATCGAAACAGTGTAATCATGGTTGAAGCAACTTTTAGTCCAATTGCAAAGGTAATGTATAAAATCATACCACTACTAAACAAAGTAAATGCTTCTCCCATATAAAAACCAGCGCTTTGGTTGGATAAAAAGTAACCTGTAGTAAACAACCCAAACAAACCAATGCCCATGTAAAATAGCAAACCACCACTTTCCACATACTTCAAGTAACGATGTGGTAAAAGCGCTTCAGCTTTTGCTAGACCAAAGACAAGGGTAAATAAGACAAAGCCACCACCAATGATTGCTCCACCTGAAAAACCACCACCAGGACTTAAATGACCATGAAGCATCACATAAAAACCATACACCATAATAAAAGGAAACAACATTTTCGTAATAACTTTAACGATTAAATCATTCATGGTTGTCCTCCTTGTGTCCACTAGCCACAAGAATGGATGCGACCGCTGCGATGGAGGTAAACAACACCGTTGTTTCTCCTAATGTATCAAAAGCACGATAATCTGTAATTATGGCAGTAATAATATTTGGAGAATTTGTATCTCTCATTGCATTATCAACATAATATTGTGCTGTTTGGTTATATGCTGGGTGATCTTTTGATCCTATCGTTGGCATTTGTAGTACCGCAACAACCAAAATTATAAACAAAACAGCCAACACTCCAACAAGAAGTTTTTTACTCATTTTTCCATCCTCCTTGTTCTAGAAATAACTGCCAAAAACAACAAACTTGTTGCTCCTGCTCCAATGGCAGCTTCTGTAAGGGCAATATCAGGAGCCATCAACAACAGCCATAACAAAGCCATCGCTAAACTATAGGAAGCAAATATTATGATTGCACCTAATAAATCATGAATGTGCTCAACAGCAATGGCACAAACTATTAAAAAGACAATTAATAAAATATTCAATACAATCATTGCTTTTCTTCCTTTCTTTTTTCTTGGTTAACTTTTGCTTTTGTAATTACATGCGCAGCAGTTGGATTGGTAATCCACACAAAGACTAACACAAAGATTAATTTTAAACTCGTTACATTAAAGCCAATCATTAACACTAAACCAACAACAATAAGACCAAGACCTAATGTATCAGCTTTAGTAGTAGCATGCACTCGTGTAATGGCATCAGGAAGACGCAGTAGACCAACTGTCCCTACCACAAAGAAAAAGATACCGACCACAAACAAAACAATACTAATTATGTTTATCATTGTTTGCATTAGTATAACTTCCTATTCTCAATATACTTACTAACGCCAACCGTCATCGTAAAACCAATCATGGCATACACAATGGCAACATCAATAAAGGAATATTGCTCATATATAATAGCAACTAAAATAATCAGTGTTGTTACTTTGGTTGATAATACATTGATCGCGATAACACGATCGGTTGAAGTAGGACCTATAATAGCACGATACAAAGAGAAAAAACTTAACACCCCTAATATCCACGTTAATCCAATTAAAACATTAGTCATCATGTTAGCTCCTCCAACTTCATTATTTTTAAAATGAGGACATTGTTTGGATCAAGCATTGCTTGAGCAGCTTGATCTGTTAAAGCATGTATCACAAAATGATTATCCACAACATCCACACTTAATGTACCCGGTGTTAATGTAATTGCATTTGCTAATAACACGACATGACGTTTTTGCTTAAGGGATACATCCAATTGAATAAACTGTGGTTGAATATCAAGGTTTTTAGCCAACACAATTTTAGCAACATCAATGTTTGCTTTGACTACTTCAACTAAAAACGCAAACAAAAAATCCACAAATACAATGCTGTATTTGAGAAGTTGAGAACCTTTAATGGATGAATCTTCTCTCATGTTGATTGAAAAGAGCGTAACCCCACCACATATAATCACGCCTACACCAAGCGATAGTACATTGAAAGTTGATGTAAGCACTATCCAAAACAACATCAACACAATAAATAAAAGCAGCCGAAAATCTTTCATATTTCCCTCACTATTTGTACTCTATTGTATAATAGTTTGACTATAAAAACAAACAAGCAAAAAAAATAATGAATGCTTTTTAATCAGACATTTATTCGTTTATTTGCTCATCGTGACTTGGTTGTTGCAATTGGTTTTTTTCAGCTTTTAAATTTTCAATTTCTTGTTGTGCGTTTTCTAACTGAGTCATTGCATTTTCTAATTGTAATTGTAGTTTTTCTTTTTCATGCTTTAAACTTTTAATTTCTCTTTTTTGCTTAAACCAGTTGGCAGCATTTAGCACAACCACAAGCAATGATCCTAATGCGACAGAAATCAAAATTACCAAAGCTCCTGATAATTCATAACTCACAAAAAACAGACGAACGGTCATTACTTGAGCATTAGTAAGGGCAAAGATGGCTACTAAAATAGCTACTAAAAGAAAATAGATAATTTGACGTTGCATAATGTCCTCCTAAATTTATTATACTGTGTAAAGATCAAATACAAAAGAACAACAACTCATAAAACCACTCTTTTCAAACTGTTATCGCAAATTCAAAACAAAAAAAGAGAATTGTGCCATACACAACTCTCTGTTTTCTTAACTTCTTGAAATGGCTACTACATCATAGCCTACATCATCTAATGCTTCTACAATTGCTTGATCATCAATAACTTGTGTTGTTGTAAGTGTTGCTTGATTATTTTCTAAATCAACAACTACTTCACTTGCATCAAAGTTTTCTTTTAGTGCAGCATCAACTCTTTTAACACAATGTTGACAACTCATACCCTCGATTTTAATTACTATTTTCATACTTTTCTTATCTCCTATCCTTGAAAGTTTTTAATACGCAATGCGTTTGTAACTACTGAAATTGAACTAAATGCCATAGCTGCTGCAGCGAACATTGGATTTAGCAGTGGTCCACCAAAGAGGTATAACACACCTGCAGCTATTGGAATACCTGCAGTATTGTATGCAAAGGCCCAAAATAAGTTTTGCTTAATGGTCTTTATTGTCTTTTTACTTAAGCCAATAGCCGTAGCGACATCCTCTAAGTTATTCTTCATTAATACCACATCTGCAGACTCCATGGCAATATCGGTGCCTGAGCCAATCGCAATACCTACATGTGCTGTCGTTAGTGCTACCGCATCGTTAATACCATCTCCAACCATGGCTACTACTTTACCTTGTTGTTTTAGTTGTTCAATAATATTCGCTTTATCCGCTGGCATTACTTGTGCATACACTTTATCAATTCCAACTTCTTTTGCAATCGCTTGTGCAGTTGCTTGATGATCACCAGATAACATAATGGTCTCAATATTAAGCTGATGCAGTTTTTCAATAGCACCTTTACTTGTGGCTTTAATTACATCCGCCACCACAATCACACCTACTAGTTGTTTATCAACAACCATGTACATTGGTGTTCTTCCTAAAGAGGCTTGTTTATTTGCTTGATCAAGCATTGTATTTTCAATGTTTTTATCTTTTAACAATGCTTCATTTCCTAATAAAACTTCTTTATCATGTACAACACCTGCAATACCTTGACCAACTAAAATAGATGTTTCACTTGCTTCAATACTTTCTACACCCATCTCTTTTGCTTTTTTCACAATGGCTTCTGCAAGTGGATGCTCAGAGTTTTTTTCTAATGCATAAGCATACAACAAGAGTTCTTTCTCATCGATTGATGTAAGAATATCCACTACTTCTGGTTTTCCTACTGTTATCGTCCCTGTTTTATCAAAGACAACAGTATCGATTTTATGTGCTGTTTCAAGCGCTTCACCAGACTTAATCAAAACACCTAAGTTTGCTCCTTTACCCGTCGCAACCATGATTGCGGTTGGTGTAGCTAATCCTAAGGCACAAGGACATGCAATTACTAATATGGATATAAAGATAGTTAAGCTAAAGGACAAATCACCAGTAAATATATACCATAAGGCAAAAGCTACAATTGCAATGACCATAACAATCGGAACAAAATAACCTGAAATAATATCAGCAAGCTGTGCGATTGGTGCTTTTTTAGCTTGTGCCTGTTGGACTAAATCAATGATTTGATCCAACATTGTGTTTCCTTTTGTGGAAGTTACACGATATTGGATATAGCCATTTTTATTGACACTCCCACCAACAACCTTATCATCAACATGCTTTTCTACAGGCATACTTTCACCTGTTAGCATCGATTCATCTACGGATGTGTGTCCTTTTACAATGATACCATCAACGGATATTTTTTCACCAGGTTTACTAATGCATACATCATTAATCGCTACTTCATCAATCGGAATTTCTATCTCTTCATTATTGACTAATACTCGAGCCACTTTTGGTTGTAACCCAAGTAATTTCTTCATGGCTTCAGAGGTTTTCCCTTTACTTTTGGCTTCTAAATACTTTCCAATCATAATAAAACTCAAAATTCCTGCTGCGATTTCAAAATACAAATTCTCAGCCATGGAATGATCTCCATTTAAAATCTGTACTAAACCAACTACACCGTATACAAAGGCAGCACTTGTACCAATCGCTACTAATGAATCCATGTTCGGATTTCTTAAAAATAATGTCTTAAATCCAACAATAAAAAACTGCCTTCCTGCTACAATAACCGGTAAGGTTAAGAAAAACTGAATTAACACAAACTCCACAGGACGAGCATGTGGCATCATTATTTCAGGAACATCGAATCCTACCATGTGCCCCATCGCAAAGATAAAGAGTGGGATACTAAAAGCTAACGCAACTGTTAGTTCAATCCTCTTTTTCTTTAGCTGATTATCTTTACGTTTTTGATCTTCATCCACATTATCCACTTCAATTTCAAGAGGCTTATATCCTGCTTTTGAAATGGCTTGTTTAATCTCACTTAGACGTAATAATGATGCATCATATTCTACAAATGCTTTTTCTGTTGATAAATTAACATTAACAGCATTTACATTTAGTTTTTTAATTGCTCTTTCTACCGCTGCACTACAAGCAGAACAGGTCATCCCTTCAATAGGAATGCTTATTTGTGTGTTTTGTTGTTTAGGTTGTGTAGCTTTATATCCTAATTTTTCAATTTTGGCAATCACTTGATCAACATCAACATGTTGTTGATCAAATTCTAGCGCTAATGTTTCACTCGCTAAGTTAACCGAGGCAAGTTTTACTCCTTCTAACTTTCCTACTCCTTTTTCAATCGCTGCAGCACAAGATGAACATGTCATCCCTTCTATGTTTAACTGCGTTTCACTCATTATTTCACCATCCTTTTAAAGGTCGCTAATACTTCATTAACCACTTCATGATCGCCTTCTTTTATTTGATCGACCACACAATTTTGAATGTGGCTTTCTAATAGCATCATTTCAATCGACTTAAGTGCTGAACGTGATGCTTCAATTTGATTAATGATATCATCACAATACGTTTCTGCTTCAATCATCTTTTTTATTCCACGTATTTGACCCTCCACACGATTTAATCGTGTTATCATGCTTTTTTGTACCTCTACTGAATGTTTACTTGGATGTTTCATGTTATCACCTCAGTTGCATTGTATTATACCCTATAGGGGTATGTCAAATGAAATGAAAAAAGAGCTCCTTGCTCTTTTTTTTTACTCGACTAACTCCCCAACAATTGGTAAGTTGTTTAACACTCTTGTCCCATGTGGTGACATTTCATTGATCTCTGCTGTCCAATCACTGCCAGCTGTTAATCCTTGATGAGTACCATTGGACCATTGAGGAACATCGCTAACATCATACACAACACCATCTACCGCAACATATGCTGGATTTCCATTTTGACCATCAAACTCAGCCAATTGTTCTAAGGTAAATGTTTGCAATTCTTGTTGGTTGTCGTTGTTTGTGTTGTCATTGTTATTGTTATTATTTGTAGAAGAACATGCAACTAATAATCCAACAATTAATATACTAGCTACAAGATAACGAATAGTTCTTTTCATTTTACTATCCTCCTGTTTGCATAAAACTACCACAAAGGATGATTGATCATCAACAATTTTGACTAGAAAAAATGATATCGCTTTCAACTTATGGGGTAAAAAAGCATGAAAATATGATATTCTTATGGTGGAAGAAAGAAAGGATTTGTTTATGCGTGTAAAAGATCATCCCATCTTAACCTTTAAAAAACAACAAGAGATACACTTCACCTTTGAAGGTCAACCGATGATTGGCTATAGCGGCGATAGCATTGCTGCAGCATTAGTTGATTATGGGTTAAAAACCTTTGGTTATAGTATAAAGAAAAACCGCAACCGTGGTTTTTATTGTGCTATTGGCAATTGTGCAGCATGTAATATGATTGTTAATGGTAAACCCAATGTACGAACTTGCATTACACCATTAGAAGAAAACATGGTTATCATGCGTCAACACAACAAAGGAAAGATCAAATGAAACATGTTGAATGTGTCGTTGTTGGTGGTGGACCAGCAGGATTAAATGCAGCAAACGCGCTCTTAGAAGCAGGTGTATCGGTGTTGCTTATTGATCGAGCAACTTCTTTAGGTGGCCAACTTATTAAGCAAACCCATAAGTTTTTTGGCAGTCAAAAACAACATGCAAAAGTTAGAGGCTTTGACATTGCGAAACTACTTATAAACAACATCAAAGATCACCCTCTTTGTGAAATATGGACAAACACAACAGTCGTTGCATTGTATCCTAATAACATTATCACAACGTATGATAATCATGTGTATCAAGAAATAAAAGCAGATAAAATCATTTTAGCAACTGGAGCAAGTGAGAAATCATTAGCTTTTGAAAACAATGACTTACCGCAAGTCATGGGTGCTGGAGCGATTCAAACATTAATGAATGTGCATGGTGTATTACCTGCAAAAGAAGTAGTCATGATTGGCTCTGGTAATATTGGATTAATTGTGAGCTATCAGTTGTTGCAAGCAAACATTAAGGTAAAAGCTGTCATTGAAGCTTCTGATAAAATTGGAGGTTACGCGGTTCATGCAAGCAAGCTTGTTCGTCATAATGTTCCTATCTATACTCGTAAAACCATAAAAAAGGCTATCGGAGTAGAACATGTTGAAGCAGTTGAAATTGTCAGTGTCGATGAACATTTCAATGAAATTGAAAACACAAGTGAAATTATCCCTTGTGATACTGTTTGTATTGCTGTTGGGCTATCCCCTTTGCATCAGTTGGCTTCGATGATCAATGTAAAAACAAAATACATCCCTCAACTTGGTGGTGTTGTTGCGATAGTCAATGAAACGTTTCAAACAAGTCATCCAGATGTATACATCGTTGGTGATGCACTAGGAATTGAAGAAGCAAGTTCAGCGATGATGGAAGGTGCTTGTTGTGGATTGCATGTCTCTAGTTCACTGCATAAAAAACATCCTCAACATGATGAGCTTCTCATTGATTATCATGATCAATTAAAGCAATTACGTAGTGGCCCTTATGGTAAGCATACCTTAGCTGGATTAGAAATCATGCAAAAGGAGGCTTCTAATGTTAGATAAAACAGGTGTAGCACCTTTAGAACTAGTAAAATCCGTATTCCCAACTGAAAATGAACTAGTAAACTTTAAAGCTGTCATTGAATGTTATGAAGAAATACCATGCAATCCATGTGAGAGCCATTGTCCTTTTGATGCGATTCACATAGGTGAAAACATGAACACAAAACCTACATTACTCCCAGAAAAATGTGTGGGTTGTGGAATTTGTGTTGGTGTTTGTCCTGGTCTTGCAATCATGTTAGCAAAAGTTTCCAATGAAAAAGCAGTGTTTACCATCGCTTATGAGTTTAACCCTAAACCAAATGCACAAGAAGTATGGCATGCCATTAATCGACATGGTGAGATTATTGGTGATGCAACTATTTTAAAGGTTGTGGATAATAAGCGTGTTGATCATACAGCATTAATTACAGTTCAAACCGATCGAAAGCATGTGTATGATTTTATAAGTATAAGGAGCAAAGATCATGAATAAAAAAGATATCATCATATGTCGTTGTGAAGATGTCGATTTGCAACAAATTCATGACTACATGGATCAAGATTTTGTAACTTTTGAGGATTTAAAACGATTGTTGCGTGTCGGTATGGGTCCTTGTCAGGCAAGCACTTGTGCGCATTTGCTACAAAAAGAAATTGCTAATTATTTGCAAATACCGATATCACAAGTAAAAACACATAAAGTAAGACCCCTTACCATTGGTGTCCCTATTAAAGCCATTGCAGGTGATGATCATGAATAAAACAAACATTGTGATTATTGGTGCTGGCATAAGTGGTTTGTCGATTGCGTATCATTTAGCCAAACAAGGTGAAAAAGACATTGTGGTTTTAGATAAAGGCTATTTTACAAATGGTGCAACTGGTCGTTGTGGAGCTGGTGTTCGCCAACAATGGGCTACCAAACAAAACTGTTTGTTGGCAAAAAAAAGCATGGAGTTTTTTGAAAACGCCCATAATATATTAGAGTACGATGATTTAGAACTTAAACAAGAAGGTTATTTAATTGTGGCAACTACCGATGATGAAGTTAAACAGTTTAAAGAAAATGTAAAACTACAAAACTCGCTTGGCATACCCACACAATATTTAACGAAGCAACAAGCCTTAGAAATTGTACCCCATTTAAATCCCAATGCATTTATTAGTGCTACCTTTAATCAAAGTGATGGTCACTTAAATCCTTTTAAAACAAGTGAAGCGTTTTATTTAGCATGCAAGAAGTTGGGTGTTACCTTTCACTTTTATGAAGAAGTGCTATCCATAGATAAAAAAGATGATGGTTTTATCATTACGTCAAACAAAGACAGCTACGCAGCTACAAAAGTAGTAAATGCAGCTGGTGGATATGCTTATGAAGTTGGCATGATGGTGGATGTAGAGTTACCTGTTTACTCTGAAAACCATGAGATACTTGCGACTGAACCTGTGGAAAAATTTCAAGGACCTATGGTTATGTCATTTTCCAAAAACATTTACTGCCAACAAGTTCCACATGGTGCCTTTTTAATGGGTCGTTCTGATCCCACTGTAAAAAAAGGACATGATGTACAATCAACCGCAACCTTTTTAAAGGAAATGAGTAAAACTATCATGGACTTACTACCAAAGATTGGTGAGTTAAGGGTTGTTCGCACGTGGGGAGGATCGTATAACTTATCTCCTGATCGACAACCCATTATCGGTAAAACCAATGTTGAGAACTATTATGTTGCTTGTGGATTTAGTGGCCATGGATTTATGCTTGCACCTATGGTAGGCTTACTTATGAGTGAAATAATGTGCAACAAAACACCTTCAATGGATGTTGAATTTTTATCGATTGATCGATTTAAATATCAAACATCTTTTGATATAGAGAAATCAGTAGTATAAAGAAAGAGAGGAAGAGTTATGGCAATTTATTCGTACAAGACTGAACCTATTAAGGATTATTCACATCCTACAAACATGGAGAACTACCAAAAAGGACTCGATGTTGTTCGCCGTTATTTAGGTGAGCATTATGATTTGATTATTGATGGTGAAAGAGTGTCTACTAAGGAAAAATACACATCATTAAATCCTGCTAATCACAAGGAAGTGGTTGGTACCATCGCACAAGCAACAGTTAATGAAGCTGATAAAGCCATTGATGTTGCACTCAACACTTTTAAAACTTGGAGTAAAACCCCCGCTTCAGTTCGTGCTGATGTGTTGTTTAAAGCTGCTAACATCATTAGAAAACGTCGTTATGAGTTTAATGCTTTACTTACCATTGAAGCAGGAAAACCATGGTTAGAAGCCGATGGTGACATTGCGGAAGCCATTGATTTTCTAGAATATTATGGTCGTCAAATGTTAGAACTAGAACGCATAGACGATAAAGTATTATCCCGTAGAGATTTAGAAAGAAATGAGTATCGTTATATTCCCCTTGGTGTTGGTGTTGTTATTACACCATGGAATTTCCCACTTGCAATTTTAACGGGTATGACTACCGCAGCATTAGTTAGTGGTAATACCGTTATCTTAAAACCTGCAAGTACTACACAAGTAATTGCCTACAAATTTGTGGAAGTTTTAGAAGAAGCTGGATTACCAAAAGGTGTTTTAAGCTTTTTACCAGGTAAAGGATCTGAAGTTGGAGAATATTTAATCAATCATCCAAAGATTCGATTTGTGTCTTTTACAGGAAGTAAAGAAGTTGGGGTAAACATTTATGAAAAAGCCGCGAAAGTTCAACCTGGACAAATATGGTTAAAACGAGTTATCGCTGAAATGGGTGGTAAAGATGCGATTATTGTGGATAAAGATGCAGACCTTGATTTAGCTGCTCAATCGATTGTCGGATCTGCATTTGGATTTAGTGGTCAAAAATGTTCTGCTTGTTCTCGTGCAATTATCTTAGAAGATGTGTACGATGAAATGTTAGAAAAAATTAAAACACTTACAAGTGAGATTATCTTAGGTGATCCACAACATGTTAAAAACACTATGGGACCAGTAAATGATAAAGCAGCCTTTAATAAGATTACTTCTTACTTTGATGTTGGAAACAAAGAAGGACGTTTACTAATTGGTGGACAAGCGGATGATTCTACAGGATATTTTATTGAACCTACCGTTTATGTGGATGTGGATCCAAATGCTCGCTTAATGCAAGAAGAAATTTTTGGTCCAATATTAGCTGTGTGCAAAGTAAAAGACTTTGATCAAGCGATTGAGGTCGCAAACAACACAGAGTTTGGTTTGACAGGAGCAGTTATTAGTAAAAATCGTGCAAACTTAGAAAAAGCTCGTGAAGAATTCTTTGTAGGTAACTTATACTTAAATCGTAAATGCACAGGTGCTATTGTTGGCTATCAACCATTTGGTGGCTTCAATATGAGTGGAACTGATTCAAAAGCTGGCGGTCCAGATTATCTTGTCTTACACATGCAAGGAAAATCAATCACTGAACAATTTTAAAATAGTATAGCTCTTATCAAACGATAAGAGCTTTTTTAATGCTTTAATGATGTAAAGTGTACGCTAGTTTTGTATAATAGACAAAACAGGGAGGATACTATGAAAATTACAAAGGTTATAGCATGGTTAGGAATAATAGCAATGGGAGGTGTGTTAGTGTATGGATTTACGGTTGGTGATTTCTTTGAAGATGGATCACTTATTTTAAGTAATCCTTGGGGTATTGTATCCCTTGTCGACTTATACACAGGATTTACGCTTTTCTCATTATGGATTGTTTTTAGAGAACAAAACTTGCTCGTAAAAATCATATGGGTTGTAGCAATGATGGTGTTTGGCTTTTTTACTGGGGCAATTTATGTGCTCTATGTCGCAATAACAAGTAAAAACGATATCCTTACGTTCTTTTTAGGCTATCGCAAATCTCAATATGTTCAATGATAAATTAATCATTACTTTTGGATTAGGTTTGTGTATTGTTGGATGAAGTTTTTAATGTCACCATAATTGTTTGGGTGGCATTGTAAAATAAAACTACGATAATTATCATACACCACAATTTTGTATTTTTCAGGAAATCCTTTTGCTTTTTTTATATGATCTAATCGCATGGTTTGTTTTTGATTGTGCGATGTAAGCATAAAAATTCCCATCGTTGTTACATTTTTATTAAAGATGCTTAATATCGCAAGGCTTATGTTAACCCAACGGTTGACCTTACGCTGTTTCTCAGCCATTTTCATGATCATGTGTTTTGAATTAAGCTCATATGTAACTGCCATCTTATTTTGATAGGCAAAAGTTAATAGTAGAAATGTTGTGACAAACAACAAAGCAATCATGCTTAAAGCATACAGAATCGATGAACTCGGATTTTTTATGTAAACATACAGTAAAAACGCAATTAAAATACCAAAAGGTAATCCGATCGCAATGCTTAATTGCTTTGCGATTGTTTTATCTTTAAATAAATGTAGCGTGGCCTCCCATTTATACTCGATTGGTTTACTGTTCATGGTCATCTCGTTGTTTTCTTGATTGTTTACTTAGTTTAATGAAACAATGATTATTAGTAAAAAAACATACCCTTTGTGTTTGTTAATTTTATCATAGGGAAAATTTCAACCTTGGGTTGAACAAGTGATGGATGAATGATTTTACTTCCACAATATGGACAAACTCTTTCATTTGCACCAATCATCTTTTGACATGATGGACAAATCATAACTCCCC
>CAYZMP010000047.1:0-14605 GCA_964479585.1 uncultured Erysipelothrix sp. | reverse complement strand
GAAATACCCAAGTGAGCTTGAAAGAGTTGGAGTCCGTGACATGGCAATTGGTCGTTCATTTGCTATTGGAGTAGACAACAACGGTAAAGTACATGTTTGGGGTACAGATTTATCAGGAGTATCAGATATTCCTACTGATATTATTGGTGTTGATATTGTAAAAGTTGCAGCTGGAGATCAACATGTAATTGCTCTATCAGCAAGTGGTAATGTTTACGCTTGGGGTAGAAACAACCATCGACAAGGTTCAGTTCCACCAGAAATCAGTGGACTACTTATGTTAGAACGTGTTGTGGATATTGCAGGTGGAGATTTATTTACTTCTGTATTAACTGAAGATGGAAACTTATATTCTTGGGGATCAACACTAAATAATAGAGTTGACATTATCCCTACTGCATTACAAGGTCGTATTACGGATGTAGAAGCATCTTCTTCTAGTTTACTAGTTATTTTAGAAGATGGTACCGTTGGATACATTGGTCGTGGTGGTCAACAAGTAGGGGCATTCCCAACGGAGTTAACGGATGGTTCTGTTAATGTAGTTCAACTTGCAGCTGCCACTCGTACAGCAATGGCACTAGATGATCAAGGAAAAATTTACATTTGGGGTGATCGTGGTTCAAACATGCAAAACATACCAGAAGCCATTGATCCAGAAAATCCAAATCGCATTAAAGTAGTCAATATTGAAGCAGGAAGAAGACATTTTAATGCTCGTGATGAAGAAGGTAATGTTTATTCTTGGGGAGCTGATGTATTTGGTGAAGCAACAACGCCAGATGTAATCCAAGGTAAAGAAATCGTTGCTTCTTATGCAGACTTTTATGCTAATTATGCTATCGATGAAGATGGCAAAATATACAGTTGGGGATTAAGTGGTTTCCCACTTGGTTCAGATCAACAAGGTCGTGATATGCTTACTCGTTTAATGCATGGTGGACGTATTACGATGACCGTTGGATTTGTAGCTGTTATTATTTCTACCGTACTAGGAGTAACGGTTGGATTAACAGCAGGATTCTATGGTAAATGGTTAGATAACTTACTCATGCGTTTTGCAGAGATTGTCTCATCTTTCCCATTTTTACCACTTGTAATTACATTATCCACATTCTTAGGTGATCAGTTGTCACAAAACCAACGATTGCTTATGATTATGATTATTTTAGGGGTACTGACCTGGCCGGGTCTATCGCGATTGGTACGTGGTCAAATTCTTGCGGAACGTGAGAAAGACTTCGTATTAGCAGCTCGTGCCTTAGGTATTCGGTCTCGTGTTATTATTATTCGACATATTTTACCAAATGTTATTAACGTTGTTTTAGTTAGTATGACACTAAGTTATGCTGGTACATTATTAACAGAAGCAGGGTTATCATTCTTAGGATTTGGAGTATTACCTCCAAGCCCATCATGGGGGAATATGTTAACAGGTGCTCAAGCATCTGAAGTAATTGAACAATACTGGTGGCGTTGGATCTTACCAGCCTTAGCGGTATTATTAGCAGCATTAAGTATCAATCTCGTTGGTGATGGATTGCGTGAAGCAATGGATCCAAAGAGTTCTGAAAAGTAGAGGTGAATCATATTGAAAAACCTATTAGAAATTAAAAACTTACACACGTACTTCAATACGCGTAGAGGACTTATCAAGGCAGTAAATGGTGTTTCATTAACTGTTCAAGAAGGAAGAACTTTAGGTGTTGTTGGAGAATCAGGTAGTGGTAAAAGTCAAACAGCGATGAGTATTTTACGTTTGTTTGAACCAAACCAAAAGATTTACGAAGGTGAAGTACTCTTTGAAGGCAAGAATTTATCGACCATGTCTGAAAATGACTTGCGTAAAATTCGTGGGAATGATATTTCCATGATTTTCCAAGAGCCGATGACAAGCTTAAATCCAGTGTTTACCGTTAATCGTCAAATTAGTGAAGTATTAATGCTTCACCAAGGCATGAACAAAGACGAAGCTACAAAGACCGCTATTGAGATGTTAAAAGCTGTAAAGATTCCAAATGCGGAAGAACTAGTGTATCAATACCCATTTCAATTATCAGGTGGAATGAGTCAGCGTGTCATGATTGCGATGTCATTAGCTTGTCGTCCTAAACTTTTAATTGCAGATGAGCCAACCACAGCACTTGATGTTACAATTCAAGCACAAATCTTGCGTTTAATGAATGATCTTAAAAAAGAATTTAATACTGCGATATTATTTATTACTCATGACTTAGGTGTTATTAATCAAATGGCAGATGATGTTGCAGTTATGTATTGTGGACAAGTTGTAGAAAGTGCACCTGTTGATTACATATTTGCAAATAAGTCAGAGTTTTCTCATCCTTATACAGAAGGATTATTATCCTCTATTCCAAGTTTATCTAGTCAACGCGGCAGTCGTCTTGGAGCTATACCAGGATCTGTGCCACATCCTCTAGATCTTCCAGATGGATGTAAATTTGCACCACGTTGTAAATATGCTACAGATAAGTGTAGAACTGAGGAACCTGAACTAGTATCGGTTGGAGAGAACCAAACAATACGTTGTTTCTATCCAAAGAAAGGAGTGCGTAGCAATGGCTGATCAAAAAACATTACTAAGAATACGCAACCTTAAGAAATATTTCCCACTGAAAAAACGTTCTCTCTTTCAAAAAGAACGCTATTTCATTAAGGCAAACGATGGTATTTCTATCGATATTTATGAAGGGGAAACCTTTGGCCTAGTTGGTGAATCTGGTTGTGGGAAGTCTACTTTTGGACGTACATTGTTACAACTATACGATCAAACTGAAGGTAGTACTTTATACTATGGTCGTACATTAGCAGACTTAGCTCCAAAATACGTGGATGATGTTTTAGAAACGTTATCTAAAGAATTTCCTCGTTATCTAAAAGATACTGAAGAATTCAAAGTGTTAGAGCAAAAGACTGAGCATGAAAAAGATGATATTGAACGTGGTAAATTATTAGAAAAAATTGAGCATGAAAGTGCTAGGATTGAAAATGAGTATCGTAATATGTTGCGTATTGTTGGAGGGTTATTAACACACTCCGATTTAAACGAAGTTGCGAAACTATTAAAGCAATTGTTTAAACATCAACGTGAAATGTCTAGTATTATTCGTAAGATTGAAGTTGTTGAAAACAAGAAGAAAGAGTTAAAAGTTGCGGAGAACCAAACCGCGATCGCAAAGCTGAATCAGCAAGTTGAAAGTTTAAAGGCCGAACTTAAAAAAGCTGAAACAGCGGTCAACAATGCATCCAAGCCAATTGAAGACTTGCGCAAAAAGTGTGAAGGTAATCCGCAATTTACTTTTTATGAAGAGCAACTTGATGATGGTATCGATTTAGCAAAACTAACAACCGGTGAAATGCGAATTTTACGTCGTGATTTACAAATTATTTTCCAAGATCCTTATTCTTCCTTGAATCCTCGTTTAACAGTAGGTCAAATAATTGGAGAAGGATTATTAGCACACGGATACTTTAAAAATCCAAATAGTAAAGAGTATACGGAATATATTACGGATATTATGGAAAAATGTGGTTTAGCACCATATTTCATTCATCGCTATCCTCACCAATTCTCTGGTGGACAACGTCAACGTATTGGTATCGCTCGTGCTTTAGCACTTAATCCAAACTTTATTGTTGCGGATGAAGCAGTTAGTGCACTAGATGTATCGATTCAATCACAAATCATTAACCTACTTATTGATTTGAAAAATGACATGAACTTAACATATTTGTTTATTACACATGATTTGAGTGTTGTTAAGTTTATTTCCGATCGTATTGGAGTAATGTACTTAGGTAATTTAGTTGAGCTAGCATCTAGTGATCAAATATTCAAAAACCCATTGCATCCATACACTGAAGCATTACTTGAAGCGATTCCACGTACTGATGTTGAATCAAATCAAGAACTAAGTATTTTAGAAGGAGATATTCCTTCTCCTATTAATCCACCAAAAGGCTGTAAGTTTCACACACGTTGTAAATACGCTTTTGATAAGTGTCGTGTTGTAGAGCCAATCTGGCAAGAAATTGATGAAGGTCACTTCGTTGCATGTCACTTAAGAGGTGGTGAGTAGAGTGTTGTTTCACAAACAAAATACTCATAAACATACTAAAGAAGAAATTGAAGAAGCTAGACAAAAACTTAAGGAAACAAAGTTTGAAAAAGGGGATACGCTTGCATTAATCATTGCAGCGATGATCACTATCGTACCAGTAGTATTTATAATGATCACTCTTATTATCGGTGTACTTTGGTTATTCTTTCTACGTTAAACAACCACAAAGTGGTTGTTTTTCTTTGTGATAATGTGGAAAACTTAAAGAAATACAACTCATTTTCCCATTTTTTCACCAAAAATGTTTATTTGTGTAATATTCACTTGAAAAGCATATTGAAACAATATAAAGTATTGTTTACGTGCTATAAGTCACGAATAAAATAGAAAGTGGGAAGGGGTCTTGAAAGACAAAATAAAGCTTGTAGAAAAGCATATCGAAATGTATTTAGTTGCAAAAGTAAAAATTGAAAGTACGATTAGTGGTATCCATCTAAAACCACATGTTGTAGACCATTACAAGTATGTGCATTACGCTATCAATCAATTGGAGGAAGAACTTAGATTAATCATATTCAATGATTTTATGGCTAAGAACAAACGCAATTGGTATTTGGAATACTTTTCTACAAGTTCGTATTATCGCTTAAGAAAAGTAGCGATAGAAAAATTCCTTAATTGCTTAGAAGGGCTATAAATGTTAAAATTATCTTGCATATTTAACTAGATTGTTTTAATTTAGTTAAGTCACAAGGAGGAGACATGTTAAAAGGAATTGCCGCTTCATCAGGAATTGCGATTGCAAAAGTATTTAAGTTAGAACATCCAACCTTAGATATTGTAGAAGAAAAAGCAAACGCTGATGAAGAAATTCAAACTTTAGAGAAAGCCGTTGAGAAAACAAAAAGTGATATCCAAACTATTCAAAAGAAAGCTATAGGAAAACTAAGTGAAGAAGAGCTAGCCATCTTTGATGCTCATTTAATGGTGTTGGATGATCCAGAATTTGTTGGTCAAATTAAAGAGACAATTAAAGAGCAAAACATAAATGCAGAGTATGCAACGAAGCTTATTTCTGATAATTTTGTAGGTATGTTTGAAGCGATGGAAGATGATTATTTCAAAGAACGTGCAGCTGATATTAAAGACGTAACCTATCGACTAAGTGCACATATTATGGATGTAACAATTGCAGATTTATCAATGATTGATGAAGAAGTAATTATTGTTGCGCATGATTTAACACCATCTGATACTGCACAGCTAAATCGCACGTATACTCTTGGGTTTGCGACTGAGATTGGTGGTAGAACATCTCATTCTGCAATTATGGCGAGAAGTCTAGAAATTCCAGCAATCGTTGGTATTGCAAATGTAATGGATAAATTAAGCAATGACGACACTATTGTTTTAGATGCTATTAATGGAGTTGTTATCGTTAATCCTAGTGATGAAGAAGTAAAAGAGTATAAGAAACAAGCAAAAGAATTTGCTGAATATAAGGAAAGGCTGAAGACGCTTAAAGATGAAAAGAGTGTAACTCTTGATAATCATCATGTAGAGATCGTAGGTAACATCGGAACACCAAATGATGCACAAAGTGTGTTGGACAATGGTGGTGAAGGTGTAGGGTTGTATCGCACAGAGTTTCTTTATATGGATTCAAATGATTTTCCAACTGAAGAACAACAATTTAACGCGTATAAAGAAGTGTTAGAAAAAATGGGTGATAAACCTGTAGTTGTTCGTACATTGGATATTGGTGGAGATAAAGAATTATCTTATTTAAACCTACCAAAAGAGTTAAATCCATTTCTAGGGTATCGTGCAATTCGCTTATGCCTTGATCGTCCTGATATATTCAACACCCAATTACGTGCATTATTAAGAGCTAGTGCTTTTGGTAATTTATGCATCATGTTTCCAATGATTGCGACGATTGATGAGTTTAGACAAGCTAAAGCAATGGTTTTAGAAAATGAAGCTAAGCTTAAAGAAGAAGGGGTTGAAGTTGGTAAGTATCAATTAGGAATCATGGTTGAGATTCCATCAACTGCTGTAATGGCAGATCAGTTTGCAAAAGAAGTTGATTTCTTAAGTATCGGTACCAACGACTTAATTCAATATTCAATGGCAGCTGATCGTATGAGTGAAAAAGTTTCTTACTTGTATCAACCATACAATCCATCGTTGTTACGATTGATTAAAATGACAATCGATGGTGCTCATAAAGAAGGCAAATGGGTAGGCATGTGTGGGGAGATGGCAGGAGAACAATTGGCAGTTCCTGTACTACTAGGATTAGGGTTAGATGAGTTCTCTATGTCTGCATCTTCCATCTTAGCCGCAAGAAAAATGGTGCGTTCACTTAAACATGAAGACATGAAAAAATTAGCCGAACAAGCAATCAAATGTTCGACAGAATCAGAAGTAATTGAATTAATTGAAAAAGCAATTAAATAAAGAAGCAAGATTTGGTGAAGTTACCAAATCTTTTTTTTATAGAGTATAATGTAAAGATAAGAGAGGTATCAAAATGAAATTAGCAACCGTAGGTAGTGGAGTTATCGTGCATCGGTTTTTAGATGCAGTTAAGAAAGTGGATCAAGTTCAGTGTGTTGCTGTATATTCACGTTCAAAAGAAAACGCAGTTGAACTAGCAAAAAGGTTTGATGTAAAAAAGACGTTCACATCGTATCAACAAATGTTAGAAGATCCAGAAATTGATTGTGTATATATAGCGTCACCAAATAGTTTGCACTTTAGTCAAAGCAAACAAGCGTTATTATCAAACAAACATGTGATTTGTGAAAAACCATTAACATCGACAATGCAAGAACTTAATGAACTTTTACGTATTGCAAAAGAGAAAAACAAGATTTTTATTGAAGCTATCATGACGGTGTATTTACCTAATTATGAAGCACTTAAACAACAACTTCATCACATAGGACAAGTAAAATCAGTGACTTCTAACTTTTTACAATACTCATCAAAGATGGATGCCTTTAAAAAAGGTGAAAATCCTAATGTGTTTAATCCCGATTTTTCAGGAGGAACATTAATGGATTTGAATGTGTATAATTTGCATTTTGTTATTGGGCTGTTTGATAAGCCACAAAAAGCGAGTTATCATCCAGTTATTGAAAGAAACATTGATGTCAATGGTGTTGTGATACTAAATTATCCAACCTTTAATGCTATTTGTAGTGCCGCAAAGAATGTTCAAGAAGACAATAGTGTGAGAATCCTCGGTGAGAAGGGGAAAATCATTGTTAAGGGAGAGCCTAGCACGGTTAAAGAAATTGAGGTTATTAGTGATGGGTATAATGATGTAATCAATTTACAAACATATGAAAATGCGATGGTTTATGAAGTCCAACACTTTGCAGACATTATTAATCATCAAAACGTTGATGAAATGAATAAACGTAACCAACATAGTATAAAAGTTTACGAAATATTGCACCAAACAAGGCTTGATGCAAACCTATTATTTAAAGCAGATAAGGACTACAATGCGTAGTCCTTTTTAAATGTAAGAAATGAAAATAAATGAAAATATGTATAATATGTAAATTATGTGAAGATATAAATATTGACATGTCTTTAATTTTCATTTATACTTTAGTAAATATTTCATGGGAGAAATATAGAGGAGGAAATAGAATGAAGAAAAGACTACTAACCTTATTTTCTTTAGTTTTAGCGTTACTCTTATTTGTAAGTGCATGCGGAACTGGCGATGAAGATCCAGATCCAAATGGTAATGGTGGCGGCGAAGTTAAAGACACATTGGTTGTTGGTATGGGTGGAGATGCAGTTAGCTTAGACCCTCATGCTACAAATGACCAACCATCATCTCGTGTTACAAAACAAATTTATGACACGTTGATTTTGCAAACAGAAGAACTAGACTTAGTACCAGCACTAGCAACAGAATGGGATCAAGTTGATGATACAACATTCGAATTTAAGCTACGTGAAGGTGTTATGTTCACCAATGGCGAAGAACTAAAAGCAAGCGATGTTAAGTTCACACTTGAACGTGCATTAGAATCTTCCCATATTGGCCATATTGTTGGCGCAATTAGTGAAGTTGAAGTGGTTGATGATTATACCGTACGTATTAGTACAGCCAACCCATTTGCGCCATTATTGACACACTTAGCTCATCCAGCTACAGCTATTCTAAATGAAAAAGCAGTAACTGAAGCAGGTGAAGACTATGGTCAAAATCCAGTTGGAACAGGACCATTCAAATTTGTATCATGGACAACTGGTGATAGTATTGTATTAGAACGTAATGATGATTTCTGGGGTGATGCAGCCTTAGTTAAAGGAGTTACCTTTAAAGTTGTTACTGACAACTCTGTACGTACGATTCAATTAGAAACTGGTGAATTGGATATTGCTTATGATATTCAACCATCCGATGTTAGCCGTGTTGAAAGCGATCCAGATTTAGTATTACAACGTGATGCTAACTTATCCACAACATACATTGGTTTCAACGTAGATAAGGCACCATTTAATGATGTACGTGTACGTCAGGCAATTAACTACGCACTTGATATGAACGCAGTTGTAGAAGCTGTTTATGCTGGTGTTGGTGCTCCTGCAAAAGGACCATTAGGACCAAATGTATTTGGATCAAACCAAGACTTAGAAGAATATGCATTAGATCTAGATAAAGCAAGAGAACTTCTTGAAGAAGCAGGATTTGCAGATGGATTTAGTACAACACTATGGACAAATGAAAACCAACAACGTATTGATATTGCGACAATCGTTCAAAACCAATTAGAAGAAATTGGAATTGAAGTGACAGTTGAAATCGTTGAGTGGGGTCAATATTTAGAAGATACAGCAGCTGGAAGACATGATATGTTTATTCTTGGCTGGACAACTGTAACTGCTGATGCTGACTATGGTTTATACGCACTATTCCACAGCGCTCAAGTTGGAGATGCTGGTAACCGTACATTCTACAGAAATGCGGATGTTGATAGACTTCTTGATTTAGGAAGAACCACAATTGACCAAGATGAGCGTCTTGCAGCTTATGAAGAAGCTCAACAAATCATTCGTGATGATGCTCCATGGATCTTTACATGGACTGGTGAAAACTTAGCAGGTTTACAAAGCAATGTTACAGGATTTAAACAACATCCTGCTGGTCACCACAGACTAGATAAAGTAAGCTTTGCACCATAAGTTTTCTAAAAAAAACATGAATTAGGGTCATCATTAGTATGACCCTTCTTTTTCTTGAAAGGGTGCAGGATTATGATCAAATATATACTAAGAAGAATACTGTTTGTAATTCCGGTTTTAGTAGCGGTGACGTTTATTATTTTCTCGCTGCTTCATTTTTCTGCTGCAGATCCTGCACGGTTAATTTTAGGTGAACAAGCAGAAGGTGACCAAATTGAACGTTTACGAGAAGAAATGGGATTGAATGATCCTTTTTTAGAACAATACTATCGCTATGCTAGTAGTGTATTTTTTGAGGGAGACTTAGGGAGATCGTACTTAACAAACCGACCAGTAAACCAAGAAATATCTTTTCGTTTTCCCAATACAATTAAATTAGCGATTTCTGGCATTATCATTGCAGTTATCGTTGGTGTACCTTTAGGTATAATTTCAGCTACAAGGCAAAATACGATTGTAGATAACTTATCCATGTCGTTTGCGCTTGTAGGTGTTTCCATGCCAATTTTTTGGTTAGGGATATTGCTTATACTATTGTTTTCAGTTAACTTAGGATGGTTACCTTCATCCGGATACAGTACATGGCAACATATGATTATGCCTGCAATTGCACTAGGTACTGGTTCAGCCGCAATCATAGCGCGTATGACACGGTCTAGCATGCTTGAAGTGTATCGACAAGATTTTATTCGTACCGCTCGAGCAAAGGGAGTTAGAGAATTTTATGTTGTAAATAAACATGCTCTTAGAAATGCCTTGATTCCTGTAATTACCGTTATTGGGTTGCAATTTGGGTTTTTATTAGGTGGTGCAGTAATCACGGAGACGATTTTCACTATTCCTGGGATTGGATCTATGATTGTTCAAGGGATAAGACAAAGAGACATGATGATTGTTCAAGGGGGAGTATTACTAATTGCAATGACATTTACGATTATTAATCTAATTGTAGATATCTTTTATGGATTCTTAGATCCAAAAATTAGAGAACAATTCAAATAGAAAGGAGCAATCATAATGGTGAAATTAAAGGATAAAAAACAAGAAAAAGATCCTAATAAAGGCATGGGACCATGGCGTGAAATGTGGTATCGTTTGCGCAAAAACAAGTTTGCTGTTGTGGGATTGATCATTATAATATTTTTAATTCTAGTTGCTATTTTTGCTGATTACATTGCTCCTTTTACCTATAGACAACAAGACTTACTTAACCGTTTTGCAACACCAAACTCTACTCATTGGTTTGGAACAGATAATTTTGGTAGAGATATATTTTCTAGAGTTGTTTATGGATCACGAGTTTCGTTGCGTGTTGGTTTAATTTCGGTTGGGATTGCTCTTGTTATAGGAGGCACAATCGGAGCGATTGCAGGATATCGTGGTGGCTGGTTTGACAGTATTTCCATGCGTATTATTGATATTATGTTAGCCATTCCAAGCATGTTATTAGCCATTGCGATTGTTTCTACATTAGGTGGTGGATTAAACAATGTAATGATCGCGGTTGGGATTGGAAGTATTCCTCAATATGCTAGGATTGTAAGAGCTAGTGTTTTATCGTTGAAAGAACAGCAGTTTATTGAAGCGGCGAGGGCATTAGGTACAAAAAACAATAAAATAATCTTTAAACACATTGTTCCAAATACCTTAGCACCTGTTATTGTCCAATCTACTCTTGGTGTAGCAAGTGCAATTTTAGCAGCTGCAGCATTAGGATTTTTAGGATTAGGATTAGAACCTCCACGTCCTGAATGGGGAGCGATGCTTAATGATGGTCGACATTATTTAAGAGACTACCCTCATATGACAACCTTCCCTGGTTTAGCGATAATGGTTACCATTCTATCACTAAACTTACTAGGGGATGGATTAAGGGATGCGTTAGACCCACGATTAAAAGACTAAATTACTGTTAGACCTCATGGATTAAATAAACAAAGTGAGGTCTTTTCTTTTGAAATTGTTATCTATGCCAATTATTTGTTAAAATAAAAGAAAACGGAGGAATGTTATGCTTAGACCAGCAACTCGTGCAGATATACCAGTGATGACAGACATATATAATTATGTGATTGAACGAAATTCAGCGACATACGATATTGAATTAAAAACAATTGAACAAAGAACGAAGTGGTTTGAATCACACAAAGAAAACAATCCAATCATAGTGTATGAAAAAGATGGTGAAGTATTAGGTTATGCAGGACTATCACCATTTGGATCAGATGATGGTTATGTTTATAGTGTGAAGCTTTGTATTTATTTACATAAAAATGCTCGTGGTGAAGGAATTGGTTATGAGTTGATGGAAGAATTAATATCGATTGCTAAGTCAACGGACAATATTCATACAATTGTATCTGAAATTACAGCTACTAATTTAGCAAGCATCGGAATTCATGAAAGTTTTGGTTTTAATTATGTTGGGGTATTAAAAGAAGTAGGATATAAGTTTGGTGAGTATCATGATATGCTATTTTACCAATTAATGGTGTAAAGGAGAAACGATGGATTTTTTAGAATTAGCAAAAAAGCGGTATTCAGTAAGAAAGTTTTTAGATAAGGATGTAGAACAAGAGAAGATAGACTACATGTTAGAGTGTGCAAAAGTGGCACCAACTGCTGCTAATAGACAACCGGTATACATAAAATTTATTGATGGCCATACTCAACTAGAGAAGATTAAAGAAGTTACAAAATACACTTTTAATGCACCTGTCTGGATGTTAATTGTGTATGATAAGCAGTTAAGTTGGAAAAACAAATATACGGGTGAAGATAAAGGCGATATTGATGCGGCGATTGTAATCACACACATGATGTTAGCCGCAACCCAACAAGGTTTAGGTACATGTTGGGTGGGATCATTTGACTTAAAAAGAGCAAGAGAAATATTTGAACTAGATGATCGTTATCAAGCTGTTGCACTACTTCCGATTGGTTATCCAGATGAGACTGTGGATCCTAATCCACTTCACTATCAACGGGATGATAGTAAAGAACACATTTTATAAGAAAAACACCTCAGTTTTATAGCTGAGGTGTTTGTGCTTTAAGAGCACTTTTGCGCTCGTGTTTCTTTAAATATTTTTTGCGTAGTCGAATATGATTAGGTGTTACTTCGACTAACTCATCATCATTAATAAACTCAAGTGCTGTTTCAAGTGTAAGCATGATAGGTGGAACAAGTTTCATGGCTTCATCTTTACCAGCTGAACGAATTGCTGTTCCTTTTTTATTTTTAATAGGATTGACATCCATATCCATATCCTTGTTTGCAATACCAACAATCATTCCTTCATATACTTCTACTTGGGCTCCAATAAAGAATGATCCTCTTTCTTGTAAGTTAAAGATGGAGTATGTCATGGAAGTTCCTTGTTCTGTAGAAACCATAACACCATTTCTTTTAGAATGAAGTTCACCACCATAAGGACCATACTCTTTAAACTGACGAACCATAATGCCTTCACCATGCGTGTCATTGATGAATTGTTGGCGATAACCAATTAAAGTACGTGTTGGGATAATCCATGTTGTAATGGTTTGATCATTTTTTTGCAGCATATCCTTTAACTCACCTTTACGAAGGTTTAGTTTAGAAATTATTGTACCAGTATACTCATCAGGTGCAGTAATGATTAATTCTTCATATGGCTCATACAATTGATCATTGATTCTTTTTGTAATAACCTCAGCTTTTGATATTGCTAACTCATAACCTTCTCTTCGCATGTTTTCAATTAATATGGTTAAATGAAGTTCACCACGTCCAGACACTTTAAATTTCTCAGCAGTTTCTGTTGGTTCAACTTTTAGTCCTACATTGACTTCGAGCTCTTTTTCGAGTCGCTCTTTGATGTTTCTAGATGTAATGTATTTGCCATCTAAACCAGCAAAAGGTGATGTGTTTACTAAAAAGTTGACGGATAAGGTTGGTGGCTCTATTTCTATATGAGGGAGTAAGTCCACATGATTAACATCACATAAAGTATCTCCGATAGAAATATCTGCAATACCTGCAACCATGACAATATCACCACTATACACAACATCAGTGCTAATACGATTTGTTTTGTCATACACAAACAACCTTGATACGGATGCTTTTCTTTGTGAGTCTTTGTTTGCGATGACGATTTGTTGACCTGTCTTTAAAGTCCCTTTTAACAAACGGCCAATTCCAATACGACCAATGTATTCATCATAAGCTAATGAGCTGATTTGCATTTGAACGGGCTGATCATCCAAGTCTGGATAAAAATCGACATGGTTAATCAATGTTTGTAAAAGAGGTTCGATTGAATCAGAATTATCATCGATATCCTTTTTAATAACTCCTTCTTTAGTTACTCCATAAAGTATAGGAAAGTCTAGTTGTTGATCGGTGGCGTTTAATGATAAAAACAAATCGTATACCATATCCACAACTTCAACGGCACGTTGATCTCTTTTATCTACCTTATTAATTAATAGAATTGGTTTTAGTCCTAGTTTTAGTGATTTTTCTAATACAAAGCGTGTTTGTGGCATCGGGCCTTCACTGCTATCGACAAGTAGTATTACCGTATCCACTGTTTTAATAATTCGTTCAACTTCAGATGAAAAATCAGCGTGTCCTGGTGTATCGACAACATTAATCTTAATGTCATTGTATAAAATAGAACAGTTTTTCGAGTATATCGTAATACCACGTTCTTTTTCTAAATCATTACTGTCCATAACTGCTTCGTAATTTGCTGAGGTACGTTTTGTGCTATATTGCAAAAGTGCATCCACTAGTGTGCTTTTTCCTGCATCGACATGTGCTATGACTGCAATGTTAATAATCTTTTGTGATTTCATAAAAATGGCCATCCTTTAAAGCCTGTCTTATTATATAGCATATCCAGTAAAATAAGTAGTAAAAAACATTGAAAAACAGCTAAAATCACACTGTTAAACGAAATAAGGGTAAAAAGTGTTACAATTGACGTACAATTGGCAAAAAGGTATATTACTTTTGAGGTAAGTATGATTAAAATAAACGCAAAAGACACTGTTTATACAATCGTGACCAATCATCCAAGAGTGATTGATATTTTAGTTGATTTTGGTTTTACTCAGATAAAACTACCACAAATGATACAAACTGCCGGTCGTTTGATGACCCTTAAAAAAGGATGCGATATGAGAGGGTTTGATTATGATCAATTAAAAGAAGTATTGCATAACAATGGTTTTGAAGTGGTTGAATAGATCCTTTAAATGAATCGCAAATTTTCAGACTAAATTCTGATTAAATTGGAAGTGGCTATTCTATTAGA
>CAYZMP010000046.1:0-14652 GCA_964479585.1 uncultured Erysipelothrix sp. | reverse complement strand
CCATGTGAAAATAGCTCGTTGCCGGGTAATTAGCTCCCTATTAGGGAGCTTTTTTTCTACCTCTAAATAAGGCAAGGTATGATGAATATTCTTCTTATTTTACTATGTTAAATTCAGTATTTTTTCTTTGTTTATGGTAAAATAGTACAGGAATTAGGTGAATTATGGAAAAGATATATACAACAAAAAACGTTAAAGAAACAAAACAATTAGCAGCAAACCTTGCTTTGCGATTGCAACAAGGAATGATTATCACACTAGATGGACAACTAGCTAGTGGTAAAACAACCTTTACAAAAGGGTTTGGTGTTGGATTAAACATACAAGATTCAATCAATAGTCCTACTTTTACGATTTCAAAAATATATGAAGGGGATTTTCCACTTTTACATATTGATGCATATCGTTTAGAAGGCATTGATCAAGAGTTAGGGTTTGAAGATTACTTTGATAATCAGTGGATGGTCCTTATTGAATGGCCTATGTTTATTGCACATTTATTACCAAAGGATAGAATTGATGTGCGTTTTGAAGTTGTGGATGAATCAACTCGAGTTATTACTCTTTCATCAAGCGACAAACATGCTTCTTTATTGGAGGACTTATTATGAACCAAATATTAATGGATACGTCATACAAGACATTAACAGTGGCATGCATTATTAATAATGAAGTCGTTTCAATGGTGCATAAACACGCATTTAAAAATCAATCTGAGTTTGCGATGCAAACACTTTTTGAAGTTGTTAGTCAAGCTAACATTCAACCTTCAGATATAGATGAATTCATCATTACAGTGGGACCTGGAAGCTATACAGGTGTTCGAATTGCAATGAGTATTGCAAAAACACTAGCAGCTGTATCACCAATTAAAATTAAAACAATTACGTCATTGCAACTATTTGTAAGTGATGAGAAACCCACATTAGTATTGTTTGATGCACGTTCTGATCGAGCGTATGTAGGTGTGTTTAATCAATACCAGTATGTGGTTGGACCTATGGTTATTAGTGTGGATAAAGTGAGTGAACTAATTGAAAAATTCAATCCTATCGTAGTGGGAGATGGAAATCTTGTGGATGAATTAGACAATTTTGATTTAACAGAAGATAATATATTGATGGCAATAAAGCATGCAGTACTTGTTGAGGATGTCGACCATTTAAAACCAATGTACTTAAAGGAGATGTCAGCGTATTGAATCTAGTTATAACCAAAGCGAAAGCCATTGATCTTCATGCTATCACATCACTAGAGATTGATGTGTTTAATCAAACTTTTACGGCAGATTATGTCGATACCTTTTTACAAAACGAAAGTTTGTTAGTAGCAAAAAACAACAATAGTGTAGTTGGTGTTGTTGGTTGGTTTGAGCAGGAAGATTTTGCAGAAATTATTATGATTGGTGTAAAAAAAGAATTTCGCAACCAGCAAATTGGCAGTATGTTATTAAAGGCTTGTATTAGTATGTTGTTGTCTAAAAGAATTAACAAGTTGTTTATTGAAGTACGTAAAAGCAACGAAGCAGCAATTGCACTATATAGAAAAACAGGTTTTGTGTTTAATCGAAAAAGAGAAAAATACTATCAAAATCCTAGTGAAGATGCGATAGAAATGAGGTTAGAGTTATGAGTAAAGATGTAATTATTTGTGCGATTGAATCTAGTTGTGATGAGACGGCTGTAGCATTTATAAAAAATGGCAATGAAGTTTTATCCAACATTGTTTCATCTCAAATAGACATTCATCAGCGATTCAAAGGTGTGATGCCAGAAATTGCGTCACGATTGCACGTTGAACAAATATCAATAGTAATTAAGCAAGCGATACAACAAGCTAATGTTGAGTGGGATGAGGTGGATGCCATTGCATTTACACAAGGTCCTGGTTTAATTGGTTCACTTCATACTGGAGCGTTGGCTGCGAAAGCATTGTCATGGTATTTTAATAAACCACTACTACCTATTCATCACATTGTAGGACATATTTATGCAAATGCTTTTATCGATCCTTTGCAGTTTCCTTTGTTAGCACTGGTTGTTTCAGGTGGCCATACAGAATTAGTGTATATGAAAGACCATTATGATTTTGAAGTGCTTGGTGCAACATTGGATGATGCGGTGGGTGAGTCATACGATAAAGTCGCAAGAATGCTTGATTTAGGTTACCCTGGAGGACCAATTATTGATCAACTTGCTAAAAAAGGAAAAGAGAATTACAAACTACCAATGGTAAAAACAGAAAACCCGCTTGATTTTTCCTACAGTGGCATAAAATCCGCAGTATACAATCTTACACAAAAACTGCAGAAAAACAACATAGAGGTAAACAAAGAAGATTTAGCATATGCATTTCAAGAAGCTGCTTTATCGCAACTTATAGATAAAACTAAATTGGCGATAGAAAATAGTGATGTAAAACACGTTGTTTTAGCAGGTGGTGTAGCAGCAAACAAACGTTTAAGAGAAATGCTTACTGAATTAGTGGATCAATACCCAAATATTGCACTAACAATTCCACCTATGTGGTGTTGTACAGACAATGCAGCGATGATTGGTGCCGCTGCTAAGGTTGCTTATGATAAGAAATTCTTTGGAGATTTAAGTGTAGGGGTTAAAGCAAACTTAAAGATGTGAAGTATAATTCGATAACTTATTCACAAATAGAATTTTATATGGTATGATACGTGCAGGTGATAAAACATGAAAAATAAACAAGTTCCAAAAGCAACCCTGCAACGTTATCCAATTTACTTAAAAGCATTACGAAAACTTCAACAAATGGGTGTTGAACGTGTAATGTCACGCCAACTTGGCAATTTTGTGGATATCGAATCGACTACCATTCGGCGTGATTTTTCATTTATTGGTTCATTAGGAAAACAAGGCTATGGTTATGATGTAGAGAAATTGATTGATGTGTTTCATAAGCAACTAGGTGTTAATTTTGATGAGAAAATGATCTTAATTGGTGCCGGTAACTTAGGTAAAGCATTATTGAACTATGATCGTTGGAATCATGTAGTAGGAGAAATTGTAGCGGCGTATGAGACAGATCAAAGCAAGCTAGGTTTCTTTAATAACATTCCGGTGTATCATTTAAATAGTGTAAAAGAAACATGCCCAGATGATTGTAGAATTGCGATATTAACCGTATCGTATGATGTACAAGAGACAGTTGATTATTTGATTGATTGTGGTATTGTAGGAATAGTGAATTTTACGCATGAACACATACAAGTTCCCAAAGGAGTCTTCTTAAAGACTATTGATGTGGTGTCAACCATTCAAGAACTTGTGTATCAAGTAAACAACTTGCGTTAATCTTAGTTAGGAGATGTAGTATGATTGGATCGTTTATGACAGCTTTAGAATGCTATAATATCGTATTAAGCGATAATCGCTTAGAGATAGATAGCTTAGAAGCTGTTTTATTGCAGGGCTGGGTACGCACAAATCGTAACAGCAAACATATTGGTTTTATTGAGTTAAATGATGGGACTTATTTTAAAAATGTACAATGTGTCTATAATGATGAGTTGGACAATTTTAATGAAATAACTGGTTTTTCAACAGGAACTGCTATTAGTGTTACAGGAACACTAAAGCTTACACCTGATAATAAGCAACCTTTTGAAATTGAAGTTACTTCCATTGTGTTAGAAGGAGCTTGTGATAATACTTATCCACTTCAAAAGAAGCGGCATAGTTTTGAATATTTGCGTGAGATTGCTCATTTACGTACTCGAACAAATACTTTTAGTGCAGTCTTTAGAGTACGTTCGGTGTTGTCCATGGCAATTCATGAATTCTTTCAAAACCAAGGGTTTGTGTATGTACATGCACCAATCATTACTGGAAATGATGCGGAGGGTGCAGGAGAAGTCTTTAGTGTGGATGTTGAATCAAAAAAAGATAAGAAAGAGCATTTCTTTGGTAAACCAGCATCGTTAACCGTTTCAGGTCAACTGCAAGCAGAAGCATTTGCCTTAACTTTTAGAGATGTATACACATTTGGTCCAACTTTTAGAGCTGAAAATTCAAACACCCCACGTCATGCAAGTGAGTTTTGGATGATTGAGCCTGAAATTGCGTTTGCGGATTTAACTGATAACATGGATCTTATTGAAGATATGGTTTTATATTGTATTGAGTATGTGAAAGTAAATTGTCCAGCAGAAATGGATTTCTTTAATACTCACATTGATAAAGGGTTATTAGAACGTTTGGATGCTTTATTAAATAGTGAGTTTGAACGTATGACGTACACTCAAGCCATCGAACATTTAGAAAAGGCAGATGTTAAGTTTGAATTTCCTGTATCTTGGGGAATGGATTTACAAGCAGAACATGAACGTTATATAAGCGAAAAAATTGTTCAAGGACCTGTGTTTATTACGGATTATCCAAAGGACATCAAGGCATTTTATATGAGACTTAATGATGATAAAAAAACAGTCGCTGCATGTGATTTATTAGTCCCTGGAGTTGGTGAACTTGTCGGTGGATCACAACGTGAAGAGCGCTTAGACTATTTAGAAAAAGCGATGGAAGCTTTCCACATTGAAAAAGAAGGCATGCAATGGTATTTAGACTTGCGTCGTTATGGTGGTGTAAAACATGCAGGATTTGGGCTTGGATTTGAACGGTTTCTTATGTATATTACTGGGATGCAAAACATTCGTGATGTTATCCCATTTGCAAGAACACCAAAAAACTTATTGTATTAATTAACAATCCCAACAAAGGGATTGTTTCTTTATGTTGAGAGAAACTCCAACCTCCTTTATAATAGAAGAGCAACAACAAGGAGATGTTATGTCAGAAATAGTATTAAAGCAAAACAAAGATGGTTCAGTGGTGTACGTTTCTGATGTACAGGCTGTGTTGTTAGGTATGTTAAAGGATGTGCATGATGTATGTGAAAAACATCGTATACCTTATTTTCTAAATGGAGGTAGTGCCTTAGGGGCATATCGTCATCAGGGTTTTATTCCTTGGGACGATGATGTGGATATTGCGATGTTGGACACTGATTTTGAGAGATTTTTACAAGTGATAAACAAAGAACTTTCAGATGACTATGTAATTGATGCATTTGAACTTAAAAACTGTTATAACGTATGCATTCCAGCGATGAAAATCAGAAAGAAAAACACGTATGTCAAAGAAGTAAACACACTCTTAAAAAACAAGTGTAAAGATAGTGATGGTTTGTTTATTGATGTGTTTGTGTATAGTCATGTTAGTGATAAAATGATAGTTGATTTACCCTTTAGATTGTTTAATGTTGTATTAATGCCGATTCTCGTACTGCTAGAAAACATGGGAACTAACCCTGTTTGGTTAAAACGATTGTTTAAACATGTAGCAAAAGTTTATGGTAAACTAAATGCTCAATCAGCATTTATTGGTTTTGATTTAACCTGGACATTTAAAAATCCACTAAAGCCATTTCGCTTTAAAAAAGACGTTATTTATCCAGTGAAGAAGATGATGTTTGATGGATATGAATTTTATGTGGCTAATAAAATAGAGACATATTTATCAATTGCTATTGCCCCAACCTTTAAACAACTGCCAAAAAAAGAACACCAAAGACCAAAGCACATTGTAGATATAAATTTGAATGGAGATAAGCCATGAGCGTTGCCCCACTTAGACCTGTACCAAAAAGAACAAGAAAATTAAATAAAAAAGTAGCAATTCCACTACTTGTTTTAATGGTGCTTATACTATATGTGGTCGGTTCATTTATATTTGCATCCGATGAAGAACCCATTGATTTAAAAACAATTTGTAACTTTTCTCATCAGCAATCAAGAGAGCTTTTTTACGAAAAAGAGTTTGAGCATACACTGGAGATGAATGATTACTTTGCTTATGGAGAAACATTGAATCTCTTTAACCAAGAATATAATTTATTTGAACCTGATCTTTTCGTTGGGAAAACAATGATATTGATTAACTTATGTGATGAGAGTGAACGTGTCTACATGGTGGAAAGAAATGTGGATGGCCAATTACCAATGGAAGATTTACCAATTGGATTTTATGAAGTGTATGTTATGCACAATTTATCACGCCATCGTTTGTTTAGTAATGGTCAGATTGATGAAAGTTTTACTACAATTCGTCGAAATGAAAACACAAAAAATGTACGAGTGATTGCGGATGCGTACTTGCTTGAAAATGATCGATTAGGACAACGAACATTTAATCGAAACTATGTGTTTTTAGAAGTTTCAAACACAACGTTAGATGATGATGTGATCGATATAATCATTGATCCAGGCCATTATACTGCTGATCCTGGTTGGCTTGAGTTAGGACTTCAGGCTAATGATTTAGTAGAAGCACAAGAAAACTACAAAATGGCGCTTGCATTAAAAGAAGAGTTTGAAAAACATGGATTAAAGGTCATGCTCACAAGAGGCGAAGAAGAAATCGTGAATACATATGATATAGATGGTCGATTACACCGAGCCTATAATGCACAAGCAAAATACTATATAGAAGTACAAATGGTTGGAAACAACAGTCCAGAAGTTTTTGGGACTCAGATTGTGTACTCTTCGTATACTTCTCCACGACTTCCTTCTGCTGTTTTTCGTCATCTTATCGAAAATACACACCTTCAATCGACAGGTGTGATGGGAGCTGGAAATATCCCAGGTGTTGTACCAAGTGGTCGAGCTAATGGGTATGATGGCAGAATGGTTATTCGAGAAGCTGGTGGCAAAGCATTAGCTGCTGCGACTTTCTCAGAAAAAGCACAAGAAGAAAACAGTAGTTTTGCATTAAACAATAAGCGTGGAGTTCAAGCATTAACCATCGAATATATATACATCACCCATCCAGAAAGCGCTGCTTTATGGGTTGATCATTATCAAGAGTATGCTAAACATACGGTTGATGGATTTATGAATTACTTTAATATTGAAGAGGATAATGAAAATGCTAATTAGTTGTGATAAAGTAAGTAAATCCTTTTTAAGTACGGATGTATTTGTAGAGTGTTCATTTACAATGAAAGAAAACGAAAAACTTGCCATTATTGGACCTAACGGATCTGGTAAAACGACGTTAATTAAGTTACTTACTAATGAACATGATCCTGATAGTGGTAGAGTAATAAAATCAAACAAGATGACGATTGGGTATTTGCAGCAAATGGCGTTTGATAATTTAGATCAGACAGTAAATGATGTGTTTGCGAAAGTATTTGAAAAAATCAATACCCTTAACCAACAAATACAAGCATATGAAAAGGCATTAAAAGACAATCCACAAGATATAAAAACATTAAACAAATATGCTAACCTCACGAATGAATTTGAGATGATGGGAGGCTATTTTATTCAATCACAAATGGAAACGATTGTTTCAAAAATGGGATTTTCTAAATCAGATATGACAAAGTCAATAGCGAATTTTTCAGGTGGTGAAAAAACAAGACTTGCTTTGGCGATGTTGTTGTTGTCGTATCCAGATTTGTTAATATTGGATGAACCTACCAATCATTTAGATTTATCCATGATTGAATGGTTAGAAAGCTTTTTAATAAGTTATCCAAAAGCAGTGTTGTTTGTGTCTCATGATCGACGCTTTATTGATAAAGTAGCACAAGGAATATTAGCAATCGAAGATTATAAAATTGAGCGATATGCAGGCAATTACACCCATTACTTATCTGTGTATCAAAACCAAAAAGAGAAACAAGAAAAAGCATATCACCAACAACAAAAAGAAATTAAACGCTTAGAAACACTCATTGAGAAGTTTAGATACAAGAAAAACAAAGCATCTTTTGCACAGTCAAAAATCAAATATTTAGAAAAAATGGAGAAGATTGAAAAACCAAAAGAAGATCGACGGTCATTGCATATGTTGTTTGAACCAAAGCTTCGTGGTGCAAAAGAAGTTCTTATTTGTGATAAGTTAGAAATTGGTTTTGATAGTGTATTAGCGAAGGTAAGCTTCGAAATATACAAAGGACAAAAGATTGCGATTGTTGGTCCTAATGGTGTTGGAAAGTCAACTTTATTAAAAACAATTGCTCAACAACTACAACCAATTTCAGGACATATGATTTTTGGTCATCAAATACAAATTGGTTACTTTGATCAACAATTGGCTCAGCTTAATACATCAAAAAGTGTTTTAGAAGAACTATGGGATGAACATGATCAGCTTACAAACACTGAAATACGCAAAGTGTTAGCACAGTTTCAGTTTTATCAAGATGATGTTTTTAAATTAGTATCTCAATGTTCAGGTGGTGAGAAAGTTCGATTAACATTAGCGAAGTTAATGCTAAAAAAGGCGAACTTTCTAGTCATGGATGAGCCGACCAATCATTTAGATATTCAAGCAAAGGAAGCACTAGAAGAGAGTCTTAAGCAATATAGTGGTACAATTTTGTTTGTGTCTCATGATCGCTACTTTGTCGATGCACTAGCAGATACGATTTGGCACTTTGATGTGAATCAGTTAATCGTTGAGAAAAAACAAAAGCAACATCTGTTTTATCATCAACAAGAAAAAGTTGATAAGCAACAAGCAAAGCAAATGACGATTGAAAAAAGAAAAGAAAAGAAAGAGTTAGAGAAGCTTGTTGTGAAAATGGAAAAGAACATAACACAAGCAGAAGAAGAGTTAGAGAGTTTACGTGAACTACGCTTTGATCCAGATTATTATCATGATTTTGAAAAAATGAACACCTTAGATGATCAAATTGATGATAAACATAATGAAATTGCACATTATATGAAACAATGGGAAGAAGCACATCAACAATTACACAAGGAGGAAAACGATGAAGAGCTTAAGTAAAATGCATATTAAACAAATGGAAATAGATAGTCGGATTGGAATTGCGCCAATGTGTACGTATTTATGTGATACAAAAGATGGTGTAGCAAATGAATTTCATTTTACCCACTATGGTAATTTAGCACTTGGAAATCCTGGGTTTATTATTCAAGAAGCCACATCCATTAATGATCAAGGGTACATTAGTGATCATTGTTTAGGTATTTATAAGCCTCGTCAAAAAGAGGCATTAGCTCATCTTGTCGACTTTGTGCATAAATACAACACGAAAATAGGTGTGCAATTAAATCACGCGGGGATTAAGTCTAGACGCTCAAACATTACAAAAGTGGGGCCAAGTGCAATTGAGGATGCAGCTCAACTAAGTGAACAAGAGATCATAGACATCGTCAATGATTTTGCGGCTGCAGCTAAATCAGCACGAAACATTGGGTATGATTTTATTGAAGTGCATTCTGCGCATGGTTATTTGCTCAACCAGTTTTTATCTCCTTTAACTAATAAACGACAAGATCGTTATGGACAAGATAGATTTTTACTGTTAAAGGAAGTGGTTTTAGCAGTGCAGCATGAGTTTGATGGCCCTATCTTTGTTCGTATTAGCGCAGATGAATATAATAAGGATGGCAATGGCATCGAACAATCCATTGAAACATCTAAGAAATTAGAACAACTAGGAGTATCTTTAATTAATGTATCTAGTGGTGCATTTGATGGAATTCCTTTTGATCCTTATCCTTTATATCAAGTTAAACTTGCAAAAGCCATTAAAGAAAATAGTTCAACCTTAGTCGCAACAGCAGGCTTAATTACAACAATCGATGAGATTGAAGAAATTATTACCAGTCAACAAGCTGATGTTGTGCTTTTAGGTAGAAAAGCGCTTGTCGATCCATATTTTGTGGTTAAAGAAAAATACAAACACGGATTAATACAAAAAGAAGATGTGAAAAATTACATGTATCGAGGACTTCTCACACAAAAATAGAGGCTGTTTCAAAAGTGGTGTTATTTTTGTATAATAGAATAGAAAATAGGAGGAAAATATGGCAAATTGTTTAGTAGCGCAATCCGGTGGACCGACATCAGTTATTAATGCCACCGTTGCAGGAGTTGTTAAGGCTAATCAACTCAACCCAGTATATGATGTTGTTTATGGTGGATTACATGGAGTAGAAGGAATTTTACAAGAGATGCTTGTAGACCTTACAAACATGAGTGATCAAGAGAATTTGATTTTAAAACAAACACCAGCAAGTACACTTGGTTCATGTCGTTATAAACTTAAACGTGAAAACATTAAAGACTTTGAAAGAATTGTGGAAGTGCTTAGAAAATACAACATAGAAACTATGTTTTATGTTGGTGGTAATGATTCAATGGATACTGTTGCGGCATTAAGTGAGTATGCAAAAAAACACAACATCACCGACTTACGTTTTGTTGGCTGTCCAAAAACGGTAGATAATGATTTGATGGTAACCGATCACTGTCCAGGGTATGGTAGTGCAGCGAAGTTTATTTCTAACACCGCACTTCAAACATGGCTTGATGTCAATGTGTATACTCGTCAAGAAGTATTTGTACTAGAAACTATGGGACGTGATGCAGGGTGGTTAGCAGCTTCTGCTTGTTTATCAGAAAAAGTTGATGTGTTAGTGTTACCAGAACAACCTTTTGATAAAGAAAAATTCTTAAAAGCAGTGAAGAAAAACATCGATGAAAAGAATAAATGTTATGTAGTTGTATCTGAAGGTGCTCGCTATCAAGATGGACGATATTTAGCAGCTGGCGAAGCAAAAAATGATGGCTTTGGTCATGCAGTTTTAGGTGGTGCTGGGTATGCAATTCGAGATATTATTTTAGACAGTGGTGTCGCAGAGCGAGTTAAAGTACAAGATTTATCGACAGCACAACGATGTCACTCAACAGATCAGTCGCTAGTGGATGTGGAAGAGTCCTTTAAATTAGGAATGTCAGCGCATATGCGTTCTATGGATCCAACCTTTACTGGGAAAATGGTTGGGGTAACACGTGTTGCTAATGGCGAACAATACAACGTTGACTATTTCGCAACAGATGCTAGCAATGTAGCGAATCATGTTAAAAACTTTCCAGTTGAGTGGATCTTAGATGATTATGCAGGAGTTCATCAAGATGCGCTTGATTATATGAGACCTTTAACAGTAGGTGAGCCAGCAACCATTTATAACAACGGATTACAAGCATTTACATTCCCTTATTATTTAAGAAAGAAATAAAAGAAAAAAAGTGGATCGACAACATCCACTTTTTAATTGTTTATTATGGCGGAGGAAGTAGGATTTGAACCTACGCAAGCTTGCGCTCCTATCGGTTTTCGAAACCGACCCCTTCAGCCTCTTGGGTATTCCTCCACACAAATGCTATTATCGCATTTTATCACTTTGTTGTAAACCAATTTGATGTAAAAGAAATCATTGAAAATTTTCAGAAAAGTTACTGAAAAATATTGCAAACAAAAGTAAATGTTTGCTTTTTTTCTTGACTTTTCACATAACGTTCACTATAATGTACGTAATACAGATGGGATCTGTAAACCTTAAAAGGAGGAGAAAAAATGAAAAGAGTATTGTCGTTAGTAGTTATCGCAATACTGGCTTTCTCAATGTCAGCTTGTCAAGCAGCTGCTCCAGAAGGTACCGTTATTGTTGGTACGCCAGCATTAAATGGTGACTTCGTAGCAGGATTTGGTAATAGCTCATATGACTTAGCTGTTCGTCGTTTAATCGGTGAAGGTCTAGAAACATATGCAGTTAATCCAAATGGTGAGTTTATTTTAAACCCAACCGTTGTTAAAGACTTAGCTACATCTGAGGATGAAGAAGGTAATAAAACTTATACTTTCGAACTTCAATCAGGACTTAAATGGAATGATGGAGAACCAGTAACAGCAAAAGATTATTTATTTGGTATCTTATTTGGTGCTTCCCCAGCATGGCGTGAAGCAGGAGCTTCCTCATCAGCTGGTCAAAACTTAGTTGGTTATGAAGCATACAATGATGGAGATACAACAACATTTGAAGGTATCGAGTTAATTGATGATCTTAAGTTCTCATTAACACTCGCTGCTGAAAACCTACCTTACTTCTATGAAGTGGCATGGGTTGCTTATGGTGCTACACCAATGCACGTATGGGGAGCCGATTTAACTTTATCAGAAGATGGTAAATCAATCGAAGGTGACTTAACAGCTGCAGCTGAAGCAGTAGCTACAACTGAGCGTTTCGCACCAACAGTAACTGCTGGTATGTACAAATTCGTAAGCTACGAAAATGATACAGTTACATTAGAATACAATGAACACTATCCAGGTGACTACCGTGGTGAACAACCTAAAGTTGCTAACGTTGTTGTTCGTTATATTAACCAAACATTAGACGTTGATTTAGCTATCTCTGGTGACGTAGATATCGTTGCTGGTGTAGTTGAAGGCGCTAAAATTGAAAAAGCAATCAACTCTGACCAAACAGATGTAATTTCTTACAAACGTAATGGTTACGGTCTAATTGCGATGACCAATGACTTTGGTCCAACTCAATATCCAGAAGTACGTAAAGCTTTAGCTTACCTAATTGACCGTCAAGAATTCCTTGACAACATTCTAGGTGGTTATGGTGCATTAGTTGATGCTGACTATGGTCTTGCACAATGGATGTACATTGCAAAAGCTGCAGAACTTGAAGAAACTCTTGAAAGCTTCAACCTAAATGTTGACAAAGCTAATGAATTGTTAGATGAGTCTCCATATCGTTTTGAAGAAGATGGAACAACTCCTTGGGATGTTAGCCAAGCTGGTCCTGAGTACTTCCGTTACAATGCTGAAGGTGAAAGATTATTAATCAACCACTTCGGTACAGTTGACAATGAAATTACCGATCTAATCGGTGCTAAATGGCCAGAAGCAATGCAATTTGCTGGTGTTGATTTCTACCTTGAATATGGTGATTTCAATGCACTATTAGACAACTACTACTATGGTTATGAATTAGGTGATGATCGTCGCTTTAATACATTTAACTTAGCAACAGGATTCGCTGATGCTTACGATCCATACTACAACCTACACTCAGACTATTATGGTACATGGCAAAACGCTCTTGGTGTTAATGATCCAGAATTCGACCGTTTAATTGAACAAATGAGAAATCTTGATCCTGAACAAAGAGACGAATATATTGATGCTTGGTTTGAATACCAAACATACTGGAACGAACAACTTCCACAATTGCCAATTTACTCTAATGAGTACTTCGATGTATTCAACAAACGTATCACAGGCTTGAACACAACTCCATTCTATAGTTGGGACAGAGCTATGATCGATGTTGAAATCGTAGGTGACTAATTTATATTGTTGTTTAAAACAATAGATTGATTTTGAATTAAAGGGGATAGCTCTTGCTATCACCTTTAATTTTCTGTAAAAGGAGGCCTTTATGTTTAAGTTTCTAGTTAGGCGATTGTTATCACTAATACCTGTAATATTCATCATTTCGCTTGTTCTTTTTGGTATGTTTAAAATTATGCCAGGTGATCCAGTGTTATTGATGCTTCCACCAGATATTAGAACAGAAGCCCAACGACAACAAATGTATGATGTGTATGCTGAACGTTTAGGATTGAACAAATCAATTCCTGAGCAATATGTGGCTTGGCTAGCAAACACAGCACAAGGTGATTTTGGTACATCATCAACATACAACCGTCCAGTTGCTGATGTTATACGTACACCACTGAAAAATTCAATTTACTTGAATGTTTTTTCTCTCGTTTTTGCTTTTGCAATATCCATACCAGTAGGAATTAAATCGGCCGTCAAACGACATTCTTTCTTTGATTCCTTTTGGCAAGTGTTTTCACTTATTGGATTATCCATCCCCGTATTCTTTATCGGTTTAGGACTCATCTTTGTCATAGCGATTCGATTACGGTGGTTACCCGCAGGTGGTATGCCATTTATGGTAGATGATGGAAGTTTCACCTATTATGTAGCTTGGGCGAGATACCTCATTTTACCTGTTACTACCTTAACATTAGGTAGTTTGGCTGGAACTATTCGATATGTGCGAAATGCTATGTTGGATATTATTAGTCGTGACTTTATTCGTACAGCCCGATCTAAAGGGTTAAATGAGAAAGTTGTTATTTATTCTCACGCATTTAGAAATGCACTAATACCAGTAGTTACACTTGTATCTGGTTCACTAGTTGTGTTATTTAGTGGATCAGCCATTACCGAAAGTATTTTTGCTTGGAACGGTATTGGTAATGTACTTATTCAATCATTAAACAATCGTGATTACATGGTTATTTTAACAATGAACTTATTTTACGCAGTGCTTTCATTAGCAGCAAACCTAATCATGGACATTGGTTATGCTGTGGTTGATCCACGCGTTAAATTGGATTAGGAGGATTTATGACAAAAAACGATAAAAATAAAGCACCGAAGCGTGCGATTAAATCCTTCGGTCAAACTGTTGCATCCTTATTCACCTTTGGTGGTAAGAAAAAACAGTTAAGCATTTTAGAAGAAGAAGCGGTAATGAGTCCAGCAAAAATCATTGTTCGCAACTTCATTAGAAATAAATTAGCAATTATAGGATTAACCGGTTTTGTCTTTATGTTGTTGTTTGTGTTTGTAGGTTCAATGATGCGACCACTTGATATTTATGCAAGTGAATCTGTTCTAAGTAATTTGCCACCATCAAACAATTACATGAAATACCCAAGTGAGCTTGAAAGAGTTGGAGTCCGTGACATGGCAATTGGTCGT
>CAYZMP010000045.1:0-14723 GCA_964479585.1 uncultured Erysipelothrix sp. | reverse complement strand
GTTTAGTATATATAAAAATGAAATTTAGTATTGCAATTATGTATGTGATGCTTTACAATACATTTTGCAAGTAGTGAATACATTGTTTTGTTGAGACTATTGCAACCCAATTTTGATATTGACCAACAAGAAATTGTTTAAAGGCCAGACGGACAGCCGGGTCAAAAGCCGAAATTGCGATTGTAAATCGTGTGATTGAAGAATTGTTTCAACATCGTAGATTAGTTTTCTACTCTTAGCAAAACAAGAAAATAAAACTTGGTATGTTATTGCGGAATGATTCTTTAATGGAGTCGTTTTTTTATGCAGAAAGGGCATGCCATGAACAATCAAAAGATGAAATTGTATGGATTTAATAATTTAACCAAAACCCTTAGTTTTAATATTTTCGATATTTGTTATGTTGAAAATGAAAAGCAAAGGAATGATTACATTGAATACATTGATGAACAATATAATTCTGTGCGTTTAACAAACATTCTTTTTGATGTTGCCAATGTCATTGGAGCAACCGTTTTAAATGTATCCAAACAAGATTATGATCCTCAAGGAGCAAGTGTTACTATTTTAATTAGTGAAGAACCACTTAAAGAAGAACTCATTGATCCTAGTTGTAAAGTTGATGATCAGTTTTTAAAAAAGGATAGCATTGCAGGACATTTGGATAAGTCACATCTGACAGTACATACTTATCCTGAATATCATCCTGATTTAAACATATCCACTTTTCGAGTTGATATAGATGTATCAACATGTGGAAAAGTATCGCCACTCAATGCGCTGAATCATTTAATTCAAAGCTTTGAAAGTGACATCATTAGTCTTGATTATCGTGTACGAGGATTTACACGTGATGAAGGCGGGCGTAAGTTGTTTATCGATCACCCCATAACAAGTATTCAAAATTACATTGATCCTAACATTTTACGAAACTATGATGCTCAAGACATTAATGTGTATCAAAGCAACATCTTTCATACAAAAATGATGATTTCTGAGTTAGAACTTGCAAATTACCTGTTTGGTCAAGACCCTAAAGAATACACACCGAAAAAAAGATTGGATATTTCTAATCGGTTGTACAAAGAGATGATTGAAATTTATAGTGGTAATAATGTGTATGAACAATCAGAATAACACACCATTACTAGATGGACTGTATGAGTATCAAAAAAAGCGGATTGTAGGTTTTGATGTGCCTGGTCACAAGCAAAAGAAAATAAACAAATCATTAATAGACGTATTTTCTTATCAAACATTAGCTTTAGACTTTAATGCTTCAAAAGCTCTTGATAACCTAGCTAACCCATCAGGGATTATTGCACAAGCACAGCAATTAGCAGCTGAATTGTTTCGTGCAAAACATGCTTTTTTCATTGTAAATGGAACAAGTTTAGCAGTAATGGTCATGATAATGTCAGTCGCAAAAAAAGGTGAGAAAATCATTTTGCCACGAAATGTTCATAAAAGCGTCATTAATGCTCTTGTTTTAAGTGGGATAAATCCTATTTATGTAAACCCACAAGTGGATAAACAACTTGGTATTGGTTTAGCCATGGATGTAATGGATATTGAAAATACCATCAAACAACATCCTGATGCGAAAGCAATTTTTGTAAACAACCCTACATATTATGGTGTTTGTGCTGATTTGACAAGCATTGTTTCTCTTGCAAAAGATTCCAACATGCATGTCATAGTGGATGAAGCACATGGTACCCACTTTTACTTTAGTGATGAACTACCCATAAGTGCAATGGATGCAGGGGCAACCATGTCTAGTGTTAGTATGCATAAAACAGGTGGTTCACTAACGCAAAGTTCAATGATTTTGATTAATGAAGACATAGATAAAGATCATGTATTATCTATCATTAACTTACTTCAAACAACAAGTCCTAGTTATCTTTTAATGGCTTCCTTAGACATAGCGCGTAGAGAACTTGCACTCTTTGGTAAAGAACAAGTAAGTAAGATTCTTCAGATTAGTGAGTATGCAAGAAAAGAGATCAATAATATGGATGGTTATTATGCTTTTTCAAAAGAAAAAGCAAATCAACCTGGGTTTTATGACTTTGATCGCACAAAGCTTAGTGTGCATACATACAATGCTGGGTTAAGTGGTTTGCAAGTGTATGAAAAACTTAGAGATGAATATGATATTCAAGTAGAATTTGGTGACTTATCCAATATTTTAGCAATTGTTTCATTTGGAGATCGATACTTAGATATCGAACGATTGTTGGCTGCTTTATCGGATATTAAACGCAATGTAGACAATAGTGATAAAGAAATGATATTTAGTGAGTATCTTCATCCTATTTGTGTTTTATCTCCTACAGATGCTTATAACGCTACAAAAGAGAGTATAAGTAAAAAACAAAGTATTGGAAAGATTTGTGGTGAATCAATCATGGCTTATCCACCAGGAATACCTATTGTTTCTTATGGAGAGTTAATTACTAAGAAAGTTATTGATGTTATAGATTATATTCAAGCAAACCATGGATTTCTCATGGGAGCAAAGGATAGTAGCTTATCCTATATACAAGTTGTGAAGGAGCAAGAAAATGGAATTATGGTATAGCGAAAAACATACAGAGAATGTTAAGTTCTCGATTAAAGTAGACAAGCATCTTGTGTCTACTCAAAGTGAGTTTCAAAAGATTGATATTTTTGAATCAAAAGAGTTTGGTCGGTTTTTAACATTGGATGGTTTAATGATGGTAACTCAAAAAGACGAATTTATTTACCATGATATGATCGTGCATGTTCCTATGGCAACCAATCCTGAGATTAAACAAGTGTTAGTCATTGGTGCAGGTGATGGTGGGACTATTCGTGAACTACTCAAATATGACACGATTGAACACATTGATTTAGTAGAAATTGATAAAATGGTCGTGGATGTGTGTAAGGAATTTTTACCACAAACAGCAAGTCAACTTGATCATCGTAAAGTAACAAGTCATTTTGAAGATGGTTTAAAATTCATCCGAACAATTGAAAATAAATACGATTTAATTATCGTGGATTCAACCGATCCTTTTGGACCAGGTGAAGGGTTGTTTTCTAAGGAATTTTATCGTCATTGTTATCGCGCACTCACACATAGTGGCATTCTTATTAATCAACATGAAAGTCCTTATTATGAAAGTTATGCTAAGGCAATGCAAAGAGCTCATCAAAGAATAAAAGAAACCTTTGATGTAGCGAAAGTATATCAAGCGCACATCCCAACATATCCTTCTGGTCATTGGTTGTTTGGGTTTGCTTCTAAAGGGATGATTGGACATGATATTACACAAATTGAAAAATGGAATGAGTTAAATATTAAGACAAATTATTATAACACTGCACTTCATGTAGGCTGTTTTGCTCTTCCTAATTATGTTTTAGATTTGTTGGAGAAATCATATGATCAATAAGAAAGATGTGTTTATTGGTTGTGATGCAACGTATGAACAAGCAAACATTGTAATGTTTGGTGCTGACTTTGATGGAACGGTTAGTTATCGTCCAGGAGCACGTTTTGGACCATATCACATTCGCAAAGCTTCCTATGGCCTTGAGAGCTATTCTATGGCCCTAGAAAGAGACTTAAGGGAGCTATCTATCTTCGATGCGGCAGATTTAGAATGTGTCATGGGTGATGTAGCTAAGGCCCATAAGCAAATATATGATTTCACCAAAAAGGTAGTAGCGGATAAGAAAACACCAATGATGATTGGTGGGGAACATAGTTGTACCTATCCATCATTTAAAGCAGTTTTTGAAACATATCCTGATCTTATGATGATACAAATTGATGCGCATGCAGATTTAAGAGAAGATTATTTAGGACTAAAAGAAAGTCATGCTAGTGTGATGCATCGTGTTACTTGTTTAGCAGACAACAACCTAAAACAAATAGGTATTCGCTCAAGTACTCAAGCTGAGCATGACTATATGAAAAAGAATGATACACTCTTAAAGACAAAGGATGAAATAATGTCATTTGTTAAACAACTTAATGATCAACCTGTTTATATAAGTCTTGATTTAGATGTTCTTGATCCTTCTTTGTTTTGTGGAACTGGGACACCAGAACCTAATGGTTTTAGTTTTGATTATTTAATGGAAATACTAAACATACTATTTAAAGCTAATGTTATCGCAATGGATGTAATGGAATGTGCGCCTGATTATGATAGTAGTCAAGTATCAAGTGTAGTGGGGGCTAAAGTAGTAAGAGAAATGCTCTTATTGTGTGGAGGAAGAAATGGAAAATAAAGTGTTTTTTACAAGTGAATCAGTAAGTGAAGGTCATCCTGATAAAATATGTGATCAAATTTCTGATGCGGTACTTGATGCAATATTAAAGGAAGATCCTACTGCGCGAGTTGCATGTGAATGTGCAATAACAACAGGGATGGTACTTGTCATGGGTGAGATATCGACTTCATGCTATGTGGATATTCCTAAAATTGCTCGTGACACCATTTTAGAAATTGGTTATGATCGCGCTAAATATGGCTTTGATGGTCATACTTGTGCGGTATTAACATCCATTGATGAGCAATCAAAGGATATTGCTCTTGGTGTTGATCAGTCCTTTGAAAGTAAAAGCGGTGATGATTTAGAACTTGGTGCTGGTGATCAAGGGATGATGTTTGGTTATGCATGTGATGAGACTAAAGAACTTATGCCATTACCAATAACATTAGCGCATAAATTAGCACACAAGCTTTCAGAAGTAAGAAAAACAAAAACCCTTGACTACTTACGGCCAGATGGTAAAACACAAGTAACTGTTGAGTATGTCGATAATAAGCCTACACGTGTTGAAACCATTGTTGTATCAACCCAACATGCAGAACATGTTTCTTGGCAACAAATTTATGATGATATTGTTCGCTATGTGATACATGAAGTAGTGGATGCTCATTTAATGGATGAAAACACAAAGATTCTCATTAATACAACCGGACGATTTGTGGTTGGTGGTCCACAAGGTGATAGTGGATTGACAGGTCGTAAAATTATCGTGGATACTTATGGTGGTATGGCACGTCATGGTGGTGGAGCTTTTAGCGGAAAAGACCCAACAAAAGTGGATCGCTCTGCAGCGTATGCCGCTCGTTATGTAGCTAAAAATATCGTGGCAGCAAAATTAGCTAAAAAAGTGGAAGTGCAATTAGCGTATGCAATTGGAGTTGCACATCCGGTAAGTATATTTGTGGATAGCTTTAATACAGGCATACTTAGTGATAGTGAGTTGGCTGATATTATTAGAAAAGAGTTTGATTTAAGACCTTCCGCAATTATTGAACAATTACAACTTCAACGACCTATTTACAGAGAGATTGCAGCATATGGTCATATGGGAAGAGATAATATGCCATGGGAACAACTCGATAAAGTGGATAACTTAAAAAAATACATCGTGTAGTTTTAAACAACGAATGATTTGGTTTTATTTCTTTATATAAAGCGAAACAATGGTTGCCTAAGGTTATTTTTTTAAAGAGTTAAAAAGAGTACTTAAAACATGATTTACGTGTTGTTTAACATAGACACAACACAATGTTTCTGTTATAATTGCAAATACGGATAAAGTAAAATTTATTCCTTGCCTGAAAAGGCCGTCAGACCAGAAGGAGGTGTACACATGCGCAAGTATGAATTAATGTACATTATTAACGCATCAATGGATGATGCCGCACGCCAAGAGGTTATGGAAAACTTAAAAACCATTGTAGAAGATGGTAAAGGAAGTGTTTCTGAAGTAACCGAAATGGGAATGCGCGAGTTTGCATATGAAATAAATCATATGACAAAAGGTTATTATGTTCTTATGTACTTCGAAGCGGATGTCGATACAGTTGTTGAGTTAGAGCGTCAAATGCGTTTAAACAACAAAATCGTACGTCACATGAACGTTAAATTAGAAGAAGAGTAAGGAGCAATTATGGTAAATCGAGTGGTATTAGTCGGAAGACTTACAAAAGATCCAATGTTAAGAAAAACGCAAACAGGAAAATCAGTGACTTCGTTTACGGTTGCAATCAATCGTAGGTTTTCACAAAATGACCAAGCTGATTTTGTTAACTGTGTAGCATGGGAGAAAACAGCTGAAATTGTTTCTCAATATGCACGTAAAGGTTCTTTAATTTCACTTGAAGGCCGCATTCAATCCCGTAGCTATGATGATAAAGATGGCAAACGGGTGTATGTACAAGAAGTTGTGGCTGAAAATATACAACTACTTGAAAGCAAATCAGTAACCGAAGCGAAATCGTCATATGAAGATCCGTATCAAGTAAACGTGGATTATAATGATTACAATGACCAAAGTGAAGATGATGGTCCTGTATTAGATATTTCTAGCGATGATTTGCCTTTTTAAATGATGAAAGGAGAATATTATGGCTTTTAGAAAACAACGTGTGCCAAGAAAGAAAGTGTGTTATTTTACAAAAAATAACGTTACTACTATTGACTATAAAGACATTGAACTATTGAAGCGTTTTATTTCAAGTAACGGAAAAATTATTCCAAGAAGAGTAACAGGAACCCGTGCTAAATATCAAAGAATGCTTGCAGTAGCAATCAAACGTGCTCGTCAAATGGCGTTACTGCCATATGTAGCCGACTAAAAATGTAAACCTCCATCCTGTCGGTGGAGGTTTTTTTAAAAAAAGAGGAGAGTATGAGCAAAGACATAAGAAAAATTACCGAAGGTTCTATGATTGTAGCACTTTTAGGTGTTTTGTTTATTATTGATAGACAAAGTGCTGGGATACTCAATTACATTATTGCATGGGTTGTACCATTACCGTTTGTTATTTATACTGCCAAACATGGGATAAAAGATGCTCTTGTTCCTTTTGTGGCAAGTGTGTTTGTATCAATTATGTTATCTTCCCCTGTCTTTTTTGTGTTTACAATAATGTATGGATTGATTGGGATAGTATATGGTTATGGTGTACATAAAAAATGGCAGTCACGTTATTTGTTTTTTGCGACTGTTGTAGGGACAAGTATTGTCTTTTTTGTGACCATTATCCTATTTTCAGCGTTTTTTGGCTATAGCATTGTAGAGGACATGGATATGTTTTATCAAGTTCTTGATATGGTGGAAGTACCACCCAATGTGAATGTTCAACAAGTTGTGACTAGTTCATTAGTTGTGATGTATTCAACATCGGTTATACTAGAAGCATATTTTATTCATATGATTTCAAAAGTAATATTAACTCGCTTTAAGATAGTTGTGGCACCATCAAAAGCCATTGAATCCGTGAGCTTTCCTCGTTGGTCAGGTTGGGTTATGTTAGGTTCTTTGTTTATTTATCCAATAAGTAGATCGCTATCTGCTTCAGAAGCGATTGTTACCGCAACTTTTGCAATCTATGCTTGGATTGTTATCTTATTGCTCTATCAAGCCTTTGTTTTTGTTATAATAGTTCAAAGAAGGTATAAACGAAAGTTTTTACTTGTAACTGTTGTGTTTGCATTGTTATTGTTACCAACACTAATGATTGATGTATTAATGATTATTGGTTTATTAGATATATTAAGTGATATGAGATCAAAAATAACCGGGGTGAACAACCATGCATGATCGATTCGAAAAGTTTAAGATTCAAATCATTACTTTACTAGCAGTACAAGTTGTCGTAGTCGTAGGACTATTGTTGTTTCGATTTACTTGGGCTTTTGTAGCGCTGCTTATCTTTTTTGTCGCAGATGTTGCAATTATTGGGGTGTTGCTCTATCAATATCAAACTGACTTAAAACAGCGAGTTATTGATATTACTCGTATTTTAGGTAAGGAAGCCAAGGATGCCCTTCTATTAGGCGGGGTTGGTCTAATTACTTACGACGATGATTATGTTGTGAGTTGGGCCAATGAGTTATTTGAACGTCATGGGATGTACATTATTGGGGAGAGAATAACTAACTTAGATCCAAAAATTAATGAACTAATTACTGGAGAAAGTGAAACAATTACCTTAGAAGTAAACAACCGCACCTATCAAGTAAGTAGAAAAGAAAATGCTTCATTATTGTTTGTAAAAGATGTGAGCGAGTATAAGCTTCTTTTTGAACGATACAACAACGAACAAGTTGTAATTGGGTATATTCATTTAGATAATTATGAAGAATCCACACAATATGAAGAAGAACAAACAATTGGTTTTATTGATACGAAGTTACGTCAACCAGTCATTGAATGGGCGAAAACACGTGGAATGTTTGTGCGTCGAATTAAGTCAGATCGATTTTTAATCGTTTTAAATGAACGCATATACAATCAAGTTGTTAGTGAGCGCTTCAATATTTTGGATTATATTCGAGAAACAGCACATCAAATGGATGTGAGTATTACACTTTCCATGGCATTTGCTAAAGGGATTGCGGATTTTCTAGCACTTGATGAAATGGCTAATAGTGCATTGGAATTAGCGCAAAGTCGTGGTGGAGATCAAGTTGCAATTAAACAATACAACAAAGATATCACATATTTTGGTGGAAGTTCACAAGCTCAAGAAAAGCGATCAAAAGTACGTGTTCGTGTGATGGCTCATGGATTAAAAGAACTGCTAATTCAATCATCACAAATTATCATCGTAGCCCACAAAGAAATGGATTTCGATTGTATGGGTTCTGCGATTGCGATTAGTCAAATTGCAAATTCTTTATCTAAACCAGTATACATTGTTTCAAAAAGTGGTGGAGTAGAAGAAAAACTAAGCAAAGCCCTTACCTTACATAAAAAACATTTAGAAGAAAGGCATACTTTTATTAGTGAAAATGAAGCTGTAGAGTATTACACAGATGATACATTGATCATTATGGTCGATCATCACAAAAAAGAACAAAGCAATGCTGCAGCAGTGTTAGATATAGCTAAAAAAGTGGTTGTGATTGATCATCATCGTCGTCAAAAAGACTTTGATTTTAATCCAGTGCTTGTTTATATTGAATCATCTGCCTCGTCAGTGGCAGAGTTAATAACCGAGTTGATTCCATATTTTGCATTGCCTGTAGATTTATCAACGGTGGAAGCTACCTTTATGCTAACTGGTATTATGGTAGACACAAACCGATTTAGAAATAGAACGGGATCTCGTACTTTTGAGGCTGCGTCGATGCTTAAATCATATGGTGCAGATCCGATCGATGCGGATGCCATGTTAAAAGATGAGATTAATGAGTTTGAACTAAAAACAAAAATACTAAGTAATTCCGTGTATTTAGATCATGGTGTGGTTGTTGTACCATATGATGAAAACAAAGCTATTTCAAGAACCGTTATGTCACAAGTAGCGGATATGCTTTTAAATGTAAAAGGTGTAGAGGCTTCTTTTGTTTGTGCTAAAATTGATAGCAACACAACGGCAATATCTGCTCGATCAAAGGGAACGATTAATGTTCAAGTTATCATGGAAGCAATGAATGGTGGTGGACACTTTAGTGCAGCGGCCGTTCAAAAAGAAAACAGCAGTGTCGATGAAATGGTTGAATTATTAAAACAACACATTGAAGATTATTTTAAGCAGAAGGAGCAAGCATGAAAGTAATATTATTAAAAGACGTAAAAAATGTTGGAAAAGCAAATGAAGTTGTAGAGGTATCGGATGGATACGCTCGGAACTTTTTGTTTCGTCAAAAATTGGCTGTCCAATTAACTGAAAAAAGCAAAGATGTGCTAAGTCAACAAAGAGAAGAAGAAGCACTTGTTCAACAAGAGGTTAAAGAAAAAGCGATTGAACTAAAAGAGAAAATCAAACAACTTACGTTGGAGTTCAAACTTAAAACTGGAGATCAAGGTCGTGTTTTTGGATCGATTTCGACTAAACAAATCAGTGATGAATTATTAAAAAAACATGATATAAAAGTAGATAAACGTAAAATTAAAAGTGATGCATTAGGTGAGTTAGGAATGTTCAACATAGACATTGAAGTTCATAAGGAAGTAACTGCAACATTGAAAGTTCACATAAAAGAGCAGGAGTAACCATGACAAGACAACTACCCCATAGTTTGGATGCAGAAAAAGCACTTTTAGGTGCTATGTTAATGTATCCATTTGCCATTAAAAATGCAAGTGAATTAGGCTTATTAGCTGATGATTTTTATGCGGAAGCACATAAAAATATATACAGAGCAATGAATGATATTGCTGAAGCTGGGAAAGTTGTGGATGCAACAGCATTAATTTCGAGATTAAGTGATTTGTCATTGTTGGCTCGTATTGGTGGTGCAGACTATATTGTGGAATTAGCTGATCATTCTATTTCATCCGCTAATATTAAATATTACATTGAGATTGTTCAAGATAAAGCGTACATGCGTAATTTGATTTTAACTGCGCAAAAGATTGCTGAGCAAGGTTTTCATAATGAAGAAGACATTGATGATTTAATGGATGATGCTGAAAAGCAAATATTAAATGTTACGCGTACTCGAAGAACAAGTGATTTTAGAGATACAAAAGAAGTAGTAAGCAGCGTGATGGATAACATCACAAAAATGAGTGAACAAAAAAGCAACATAACGGGTTTAAAGACATCGTATCGTCAATTAGATAACACAACCAATGGATTACAAAAAGGGGATTTAATTATTTTAGCTGCTCGTCCTTCTATGGGAAAAACAGCTTTTGCAATTAACTTAGGTATTCAAGTAGCACGTCATAATCATTTACCGATTGCAGTGTTTTCTTTAGAAATGCCTGCCGAACAGTTAATAATGAGAATGCTATCTGCCATTGGATTAATTGAAGGTGGTAAGCTACGTTCGGGCTATTTAAACAACAAAGAGTGGAATGCCCTTAATGAAGCTGCTACAGAACTAAGAAATTTACCTATTTATATTGATGATACACCATCAATTAAAGTATCTGAAGTATTTTCAAAGTGTCGAAAATTACGTTCAGAACATGGACTTGGATTAATAATTATTGACTATATTCAATTAATTAGTTCAGCTAAATCTTCTGAAAATAGACAACAAGAAGTATCTGAGATTTCACGTAACTTAAAAGCACTAGCTCGTGAAATGAAAGTACCTGTTATTGCTCTTTCTCAACTATCTCGTATGGTTGAAAGAAGAGAAGATAAGCGACCAATGCTTTCTGATTTACGTGAATCTGGTGCACTAGAGCAAGATGCTGACTTAGTGTTGTTTTTGTACCGGGATGATTATTATCAAAAAGATAGTGAAGCTCAAGGCCAAGAAAAGGTTGAAGTGGACATTGCAAAGCATCGTAATGGACCTACACGAAAAATTGAGTTAGCATTTGACCGTAACATCAATGCATTTTATAATTATGCAAAAGAAGATTAAGTGATGAAAGGAGCAAGCATGAAAAAACTCTTACCTTTGTTGGTAACATTGTTTGTTAGTGTTGGACTTACAATCGTTAACACATCAACAGTACGCTTGTTTTCAACAAGTGCAGAAGCAATAGCGATTGCTGAACTTGAGAATGCTTTGCTTCCACAAGAAATTATTTCAACGACAACAACTCAACGAGATGTATACAAAGTATATGAAAAAGGTCAGCTTATTGGGGTTATTAGTCATCCAAATAAAGTTCAAGCCTTATTAGATAAAGTATATGAAGAAGTTTATTCAGTTGATTTTCCTGAATCCATCATAGGTCTTAACGAAGATATTTTCATTGTTAATGAACCAAGTGTATTTATGTATAGCGATGTTGATGATGGTATTTTAGAATACATTGAAGAAAATGATTTATTTGCTATTGAAGTAAACCGCGTTGAATTTTCCAATGGGGCTGTTATTTATGTACGCAATTTAGATGATTTTGAAGCTGCAAGAAAGCAATATTTACTAAATTTTATATCTGAAGAGGCATACGAAAGGCTTCGCAATCAAGAAGAACTGCCACCACTAGTTGATTATGGTAGCCGTGAAGTGAAGTTTAATGTTTTAGAAAGCATTAGTGTGAGTAAAGGGTTAGCCTCTCGATCAGATATACTTAAAAATAAAAATGAAATTGTTTATTTTTTAAGTTATGGATATGGAACTGAGATGGATACGTATGTTGTAGAACCCTACGATACCGTAGAAGGGGTTGCCTATAAAAACAGCTTAACGATCCAACAAGTGTTATCGATTAATAGTGATATTCTTCGCTCAGAAACACAATTGTTAGAAGAAGGGCTTGAAATTAATGTGACGTATTTTAATTCTCCTATTAATGTAGAAGTTATTAGAGAAAGAAAAGTTGCAGAACCTGTTTATCCACAAAGTGCTCAATATTTACCAGATAGTAGTTTACGTGAAGGATTGACTCGAGTTGAGACAAGAGAACAACTTGGATCAAAAGATGTTGTTTATGAAGAGCGTTATATCAATGGCGTGTTAGTTGAAGGTAAAGCGATATCTTCACAAGTCACTAGACAACCTGTACGAGAAGTTATTCGCTATGGAACTAGAGTAGTACCAGGTGTTGGTAGTGGTAATTTCCGTTGGCCAATTGATAATCCAAATGTAACTTGTGGGTGGTATTGCTATCGTGGCCATACAGCCATTGATATTCAAAATCGATACAATCGTTATGGCCCAATTTATGCATCAGATCGTGGTGTTGTGGAAAGACGAAGTTATGATGGAATTTCTGGGTATTATGTTATTATTAATCATCAAAATGGCTATCGTACCTATTATGGTCATATGCAACGTCCATCACCATTCCCTGTGGGAGTAACTGTAGAAAAAGGTGAAATCATCGGATACATAGGTATGACTGGATTTACAACTGGACCGCACGTTCACTTTATGGTGTATCGTAATGGGGTTGTAATTAATCCTTGTAGTGTATTAGGGTGTTAGTATGAAATACATAAGTATTGCAAGTGGTTCAAAAGGCAATTGCTTTATTATACAAACTCAAAAAAGTAACATTATGATAGATTGTGGATCAACAAAATCGCATTTGATGCGCTCTTTTGGTGAACTTTCATTATCATTGGATGATATTGATGCTTTATTAATTACGCATGACCATAGTGATCATGTCTCGCAAATTAAACATTTTGTAAATGTACAAACATTTTCTCCTATAAAGCTAAAGACAAATCATCAAGTGCTCATAAAAGAACGAGAGTCATTCTTTATTAATGAGTGTGAAATCACTCCTATTGGATTATCACATGACACTTCTATAACGGTAGGTTATATCATTGATGATAAACAGGAGAAGTTAGTGTACATCACCGATACGGGTTATGTTAAAGAAGAGTTACTTCCTTTGATTAAAAATGCAAATTATTATATTATAGAGAGCAACCATGATCCGATGATGTTAATGAAACTAAATCGTCCACATTATTTAAAAGCTAGAATATTATCGGACAACGGGCATTTATGTAACCAAGATAGTGCCATTGTATTGTCGAAGATTATTGGTGATAAAACAAAAGAAGTGTTGTTAGCACATATAAGTGAAGAAGCAAATACTATCGGATTAGCACTTGCGACAGTAAAGAATTATTTAAAACAACACACTCATTTTCCACAAATCAAAGCTGCAAAGCAGTATGAAATTGTGATTGGAGGATCCATCTAATGAAAAAGTTTGTTTACCTGCTTGTCTTAGTATTGTTTGGGTTTAATCTTTATTTATCCATCGAAGTAAATCGACTGCAGAATATGTTGGACGATGTTAGTGGTGAACAAATTCAGATCATTGAAAATAAATACATTGACTTTATGGATGATGTTACGGATGTTGTCGATCAGTCCATCAATAAAGTTGTTGGAATAACATCGTATGCGAATAATCGCTTATTAGGAACCGGAAGTGGTGCGATTATTGAAGTAAGCAACAATGATGTGTACATTGTAAGTAATCATCATGTCATTGCAAATGCAGATACTATTGTTGTTGTTTATGCAAATGGTCGAGAATTTGAATCAGAACTAGTTGGTTCAGATGTGTTTAGTGATTTAGCACTTATTAAATCCAATCCTGATTTTCCAGTTAATGCATTTCGAATTGGAGAATCATCCTCTTCTAAAATTGGAGAGTTTGTGTTGGCTATTGGAAGCCCATTAGGGTTAGACTTTCAAAGTTCTGTAACTTTTGGGGTGTTATCAGGGAAAGATCGCACAATCTCTGTTGATTTAAGCGGTAATGGTATGGCGGATTGGGATATGAATGTTTTACAAACAGATGCGGCAATCAATCCTGGTAATAGTGGTGGACCACTTATTAACCTCAAGGGAGAGATTATTGGAATAAACTCAATGAAAATAGTGTTGGGTGAAGTTGAAGGTATGGGATTTTCAATACCAATTGATGAAGTAGAACCTATCATTGAGCAATTAAAAGAGTTTAACGAAGTGATTCGACCAGTACTAGGTGTTGCGGCTATTGGTGTATCAGATATGTCTTTGTATCAAAAAAATGCCCTTGGTATTGATTTAAATCGTAGTGAAGGTGTTTTTATTACAGAAGTGATGGATGAAAGTCCTGCTGAAAATGCCGGGATTGAAGAAGGAGATATTATTGTTGCTTTTGATGATCAACGGATTGAAAGCTTTAAACAATTTAGACAAGTGTTATACAGTAAAAGTATTGGTGATTTAGTCAACATTACTATTTTACGAAACAATCGAGAAGTGACAGTGTCGGTTACCTTAGAATGATTACGATTGTTTGTGTTGGAAATGTAAAAGAACCTGCTTTAAAACAACTTATA